>JAITBW010000099.1 GCA_031283385.1 Nitrososphaerota archaeon | reverse complement strand
AAGTCGAAGAACAAAATAGCTACCGTAGGTATAAAAAGAAATGCGTTTAGACATTGCAGCATACATTCTAGGAGCACTCTTCTTTGCACTCACTTTCATCTCAGCAGTTATGTATACTGAAACAACAAGAATCTTGTTTATAGCATCCACCGTTGTTTTAGGCATACTCACAATTTGTTTAGGACACTACCAAAAATTAAAAACAAAAAACACACCATAAAAAAGAAAACACACTCACCAACAACCCATACAGGAAAAACAATGCATTAAACGAGACCTAAAAAGACAGGCTTAAACAAGTGTTAAATGAATTATAATGTGGGAAGAGGCTGTAGGGGCACGATTTTTATAATGTCTCTTTTTTCTAGTCGTCTAAGTGCATCTATGTATTCTTCTTTCTTTTCAGCAGCAACATTCAAGTTAATCATAAGTTCTTTAATGGTTGCTGAGGGGCTTTTGAAATTTGCGTGTCTTTTATAGAGGTGTTGAACAATAGAACGTTCAAGTCTACCGCATCGCCAAGTGGTATTTTTTAGTAAAACAACAAGTGATTGAACCAGTTTTTTTTCGTTTGATTTTCTTCCTCGAAGATTAACCAAATTATCCACTGATATAGTGAAAGTGCATATAAGTTTTTAAACGTTTGTTTCAAATAGCCATCTGTATATCATACAAACATTAAAAAATAGCTTTTTCACGAAAACGCTTCTGCTTTTTTAAAGGACTTGTATGTATTTCCAACATAATATGTCAGTGATATTAAATAAAATTATGTAATACAGAGAAAAATAGAAATGCTTTCAATAAAAGACATAAAAAGTGGAAAAGCATAATATTAAATACGTCGTTTTCACACGTACATTTGCATAAAGTTTATGCAAAAATAAACAGTAAATGGAGATAAAAGAAAATATTACAAAATATGACAGAAGTATTAAATAAAGTAAGAATATCTTTTTCGCCAACCCCCCCCCCCCAGCGAATAAAACACGACTAATAACAACGTCGATAACGCTTTTTCTAATAATTTCAATGACTGTAGCTACTTTTTCGGTTGCATTCGGAGAGTACACAAAAATGCCTGACCGTGACACGTACACTGAAGTAGGTGTCAGCCCAAAAATTGTGGGTTTAGGTCAAGATGCACTAATTAACATAATGACATATCCAGGTCCATCTGGACCAACATATGAAGCACAGAGCCTTGTAGAGGGTCTGCTTGGCGGATTTTCAAACATTTCAATCACTGTAACAAAACCAAACGGACAAACTGAGACCTTTATGCCAATTGATGAGACACTAGAACGAGCGGGCATAGTAGTTCCTGGTCAAGCAGAAATTGTAGGTCACTTACAATTCTACTACAAACCTGATCAAATTGGCACATATAGTTTCACTGCAAGTTTTCCAGGAAAAACCTACACCACAGATAATCAGTATGCAAACTTTGACTACAGTGTCTACTACAAGCCATCAGAATCAACACAAATTGCAACACTCACAGTTGTAGAAGACCAACAATTAGCAGGTCTACTCAACGGTTACCCTTGGAGTCCTTTGCCAAATGATTACTGGCAAAACCCTGTCTCCACCAACAATCGTGAATGGTATGAGATATCAGGTGACTGGGTACAATCACGTTACAACATTTTAGGCTCAAATTACAATCCATACTCTACTGCTCCAACTTCATCACACATTCTATGGGCAAACCAAGTAAGTCTAGGTGGTCTTGTCGGTGGTATGTGGGGTAGTCTACCCTATGCAGGCGGTGGCGGTGCAGGCGGAATTGTTCTTGACGGCAAAATCTATCAAGCAGGTAAAAGCGGTTATTTTGACTGCGTTGACTTACGGACAGGAAAACTACTTTGGTCAGCACCTGGCAGCATAAATGGTGCACAACGTTATTACCCAACATATCAAACCGGAGGACAAACCAACGAAGGCGCAATTAGCGCATGGTTATGGTCAGGAATCAGTGGGAGTAACACTGGCACAGGCGCAACTAATTGGCTACAATACAATCCCTACAATGGCGATTTGACAAGAAACATCACAAACGTACCCAGAGACATTATGTACACAAAATATGAAGATGGTTCTCCAATATTCTGGTGTGTACAAGGTAATTTGGCACTTTTCAACACTTCGGTACCAATGAAGTTACCATATCTTAACTTAATTAAATGGGATCTATCACAGTTGACAAACACCGTAGGATATTCTCAAGTCAACACTAACAATTGGACTCAAGGAGTAGTCTGGAATGTAACAATTATGCAAGATGATCAAGTAAGTATCGGTGACAATAACTTCCAAGGTGTTAAACCCTTCCCATACGATGAAGCAGGTGTAGTTATCGTTCGCTCAAGAAACGCGATACAAACTATGGCAGGGTATGACATGGAAACTGGGGCATTTCTATGGAAAAATAATGCAACAGTTCTAAACATCGATGTCAGAGACGAAGGCATTGCAACAAGTCCAGCAGGACCAATGATCATGGCAGACGGTGCATCAAACAATTTCGTTGCATACGACGTTAAAACTGGTCGAGAACTCTGGAGAGCACCAAGCGGAGAACTTCCATGGGGCATGCTACCAGCATACACGTTTGTTCACCACAACGGTGTAACCTTCATGGGCAGTTATGACGGACATGTCTACGCATATAATGTCACAAATGGCAATTTAGTCTGGAAAAGCGAGTATATAGGCGCAGATGACGAAACCATTTACGGCAATCAGCCATACACCGGATCAGCAGTCGGCGCAAATGGAATACTTTACTATTCAACAGCTACAGTTTACAGTCTAATGCCAAGGACTCGATTCCATGAAATAGTTGCTATCAATGAAACTACTGGTCAATTCTTATGGAAACTACCAATCGGTATGAACCCAACAGCAGTTGTAAATGGCTACTTAATTGCAACAAATAGCGAAAATGGTATGCAATACGGTATAGGTAAAGGTCAAACACAAACAACAATAACGGCACCGTTAACAACTGTTGCAGCAGGCACAAGCGTTCTAATTCAAGGTTCAGTTTTTGACATGTCACCCGGTGCACCTAACACGCCAGCAGTATCTGATGCAAACATGGACGAATGGATGGATTATTTATACGGACAAAATGCAACACTAATCAATAACCCACCAGCACCAGAAGGCGTTAGCATACGATTAACAGCAATTGACCAAAACGGCAATCCAACAGACCTTGGAACAGTTACAAGCGACAGCAGCGGCTTATATAAAACCATGTGGACACCGGATAATGAAGGAGCATACACCATTTATGCAACTTTTGACGGAAGCAATTCATACTGGGGCTCATATGCAACAACAGCTTTGGGTGTAGCACAAGCAGACAAAACAACAAACTATACATGGATAATCATTGGCGCATCAATCGCAATTATCGTCGCAGTCGTTTTAGCAACAATCATAGTACTCAAAAAGAAACCATAAAAACAACAACTCTTTTTTTCTTTTTTTAAATGTGTAATCTAGTTTTATGAGGCGTTTGCTAAGTGCGGCGGGACTTATTTGCAGGTTGAATTCTTCAATTAGTTCTTTGAGTGTTATGTCGGGTTGTTGTTCTATTT
>JAITBW010000033.1 GCA_031283385.1 Nitrososphaerota archaeon | reverse complement strand
TCATCGCAGCGGTGGGCAATTTTGCGATTGTGACACAAGAAATAGTCTACGGTGTCTCCGAGAATTTGTAGGGCTTCTTTGTCGTCATTTATTATAGGCTGATTTGAAGAATTTGCGCTAGTCATTACAAATGTATCAACGTTAACATTGTCAAATAGCATGTAATGTAGGCCTGTGTAAGGTAACATTACTCCTATATTGTGTAGATTTGGCGAAATTAAGGCTGAAAGATTATTATGGTCTACCTTTTTGTTTAAAAGCACAATTGGACGACTAGGAGACGTTAAAAGTTCTCGCTCTTTTAAGCTAACATTTGCGATTTGTTCTACAGCTTTAACGTCTCGCGCCATTATGGCAAATGGTTTTTCTTTTCTATATTTAGCTTCCCGAAGTCTCAATAGAGGCTCATCACGAATGGTTGAGCATGCAATATGAAAGCCTCCGTAGCCTTTGACAGCAACAAGACTGCCTTTTGAGATAAGCTTTCCCGCTTCCTGCACGGGACTCAGGGTTTTCACTGGTTTTCCCGTGTTTGTTGTAAGATAAACTTGTGGACCGCAGTTTGGGCAGGCTGTTGTTTGGGCGTGGAAGCGTCTATTTAGCGGGTTAGTGTATTCTTTTTGGCAAAAGTTACACATAGGAAACTCTTTCATAGTGGTATTTTCTCGGTCATATGGCCAGTGTTCAAGTATGGAAAAGCGTGGTCCGCATTCAGTGCATGTTATAAAAAAGTAGTTAAACCTGTTATCTTTGACGTTTTGGAGTTCTTTTAAGCACTTGTTGCATATGCTTATATCTGGAGGAAGCATTGAGCCTGAAAACTCTGTGGTCTGTAAACTTTTACCTATGCTAAATGATGTATACTCATCTTTGCCCTCAACAATATTTTTAGCAATTTTATCGATTTGTAGCAGAGCAGGTTTTTCATTAGTAGTGGATAAATCATGTATAAACTGCTCAATATTTACCTCGTTGCCCTCTAGAAATACTTCAACACCTGTAGCACCCAAGTTGCACACATAACCGGCTAGACAATTTTTCACTGCTAAACGGTAAATAAATGATCGAAAACCTACACCTTGGACTATCCCTATAATTTCTAGCCTAACACGCAAGATAACACACATAAAAGACACTGCGTTTTATATATTTCAAACTTTCTCTTCACTTAAAACACGCCTAGAACCTTATCCCCTAAGTTGTGTGGTAACTCATTACAGAGCTCCACCTCAACTAACGCCTTATAACTTGCCACTTTACAATTAACAAACTCTATTAACTCACCACTTGACACTTTAACGCTGTCCTTAAGCACAACAAATGCCTTAGGAACCTCACCCTGTATCTTATCAGATTTACCAACTACTACACAACTTTTCACAGCTGAATGCTCATACAAAATATCCTCAAGCTCTCTAGGACAAATACTAACATCTTTACACTTTATAAGATCCTTCTTACGACCCACAATGTATAGATAACCATCAGAATCCATATACGCAATATCTCCCGTAAACAACCACCCATCTCTAAGAACCCGCGCAGACTCTACAGGATCCCGCCAATAACCCAGCATAACCTGCAAACCCCTAACACACAACTCCCCACTCTTACCAACACCTAATACGCTACAACCTGTTTCTACATCAACAACTCGCGCTTCCGTGCCTGATAAAGCCAAACCAACAGAACCCCTCTTAACTGAACCAATTGATCTATCTATAGGCGTACAATGCGTAACCGGCGATGCCTCAGTTAAACCATAACCCTCCACAAGAAAAACCCCCGCACGCATAAACCTCTCCTGCACATCAACTGACAAATGAGAAGCACCAGAAATACACACGCGAATAGATGATAAATCATAACCCTCAAACTCTACCCTAAATAACCCATTAAACATGAACGGCGAACCACAAAAAACCGACACCCTACAATGCTCTATAACCCGCAAACACTCAACAGGATCAAACCTAGACAACAACACTAACTCTGCACCTAAACTAATAGGCACTAACATACTAGTAGTCATGCCATACACATGAAAAAACGGCAACACAGACAAAAAAACATCATCAACCACACCTTTTATCCATGAAGTAAAAAACGACACATTCGAAACAAGATTAACATGACTTAACATTACACCCTTCGGAACACCAGAAGTACCACTTGTATACTGAAGCACAGCCAAATCCGACTCAGACACAAACCTAAAATTCCGAGAGTCAACAACTGATTTCTCAATTAAATCCCAGAAATCAAACACGTTCGAACCCATACCAACATCTGACGCTTTAAAATAACCCTCTCCTACACCACCACCTGTAACTATAACATTTTTTAACAAAGTCTTATCCATAACTCTTTCAATAATATGATACAGAGATTCAAAAACAACAATAGATTGTGCACCAGAATCACAAAGTTGCCTCTCAACTTCCAACTCTTTATGCAAAGGACTAACAACTGTAACAACTGCCCCCGCCTTAAGCACTCCAAAATAAGCAATCACAAACTGAGGGCGATTACCCAAAAAAATCGCTACAATATCCCCTTTATTAACACCTAAATCAATAAGTACACTCGCAAATCTGCTAGAGAGTTTATCTAACTCGCCATAAGTGATTGTTTGATTATCCTGCCGAATGGCTACTTTTTCTGGAAAACTCTCTGCTGTCTTACTCAAAATTACTTGAAGCAACCTATGTGAAGCACCCAAATTGTTAACCTCTTACGACAGACATTTAAACTCTGAAAAAAATTATGCACCCTCTTTTATATACCAACAACTAAAATTTGCTACAAGAGCATTATTACAACCTTATTTTTTGGTATTTAAAAACTTGAATGTCGTACAGAGTTGATTGGTGCCGGGGACGGGATTCGAGCCCGCGACTTCTGGCAAAGAGCGTTTAGCCCCTTTTGTCTCCAGATTATGAGTCTGGCGCCCTAGCCAAGCTAGGCTACCCCGGCACTCTTGGTATCCATTTCTAATTATGGATGTCATGTTAGTTTGTATTCAGTGATTTAAACTTTAAGTTGTACTTCTGTGATAAGCACTGTATTTTCGTTTATGGTCTATGTGTATATGGTTAATTTTTGCGATTAGTTTATTTTTATCAAGCACAGGTTATTCTGTAACACGTAAAGAAGCGAATTTTAATGGCTGTTGAAAAAGAAAAAGTTACAATGTTGCATGGGGCAGGTGGACTGGTTATGCACAATTTTGTCAAAGAGCATGTTGTCAAAAGTTTTGGTGATTTAGCTTTATCTGCTGAGGTGCCTTTGGAGGCTATGGATGATGCTGCAGTTGTCGGTGATATAGTTTTTAAAAGTGACTCTCATGCTGTTAAGCCAATATTTTTTCCTGGTGGTGATATTGGACGTTTATCTGTCTCTGGCACCGTTAATGACATCTCTGCCTTAGGTGCTGAACCATATGCTTTAGCATTAGGACTTATCTTAGAAGAAGGCTTACCCCTAGATGATTTAGATCACATTTTGGATAGTATGCGTCAAACGCTCATTGAGGCTGGTGTGAGTATAGTTACGGGTGATACCAAAGTTGTGGAAAAAGGCAATTTAGCTGGTTGTGTTATGAATGTTTCAGGTATAGGTAAACGTTCAGCTGCACTTGAAAATAATCTACAAATTGTGAAACAGTATAGACCAAATTTTTCTGCAAGATGGACTCTTGACTCAAATCTTGCTGTTGGTGATAAAATAATTCTATCTGGAACTATTGGTGATCATGGATTGGCGGTTCTTTCTGCCCAGAGAGGTTTGAATTTTGGAAGTAACATAGTATCTGATGTTAAGCCTTTAAACAAAGTTATACAGCGCGTTATGTGTGAAATTGGCGGAGTTGTAACAATGAAGGATCCAACGCGTGGCGGTTTAGCTGACGTTTTAAATGAGTTTTCAGAAAAATCCCAGATAGGTATACTGCTTCAGGAGGATAAAATTCCCATACGAAAAGATGTTGCAGTAGCCTGTGAAATGCTTGGTTTAGATCCGTTAGAGATTGGAAATGAGGGTAAAATGTTGTTTGGTGTTGTGCCTCAAAAAGCTGAAGAAGCCCTAACCTTTTTAACACAAACAGGGGAGGGTAAAAACGCACAAATTATAGGCGAAGTCACAGACGCTTTTAAAGGCGTGGCTATGCAAACAATTGTAGGCGGAAAACGTATAATTGCTCGACCTATAGGTGATCCTGTGCCAAGAATTTGTTAAAATGACTTGTTGTTTTTTTGAAAAATGTTTAATTATTTTTGAATTTTTTCTATTTTGTTTTCAGTTGCAATATATACAATATCTGTTAAACCCACAAAAAACCCGGTTTCAACAACACCTGGAATCATTTTTACTTTAACAGACAATTCTTGTGGGTTTTGTATTAATCCAAAATTTGCATCAATTATTACGTTCCCGTTATCTGTTATGATTGGCCCCAGTTTGCCTTTTCCTTCCCGTACAATTGGAATTCCGCCTAATGCTGCAATTTTACTCTTTACAAGTTGAAGCGCAAATGGCAAAACTTCAATTGGTACCGCTTGATTATTTTCGCCTAACGTGTTGACACGTTTACTTTCGTCAGCTATTATAATGTTATATTTGCTAGCGGTTGCAACAATTTTCTCTCTTAATAAAGCTGCTCCCATGCCTTTAATGAGGTAAAGTTCAGGTGTAACTTGATCTGCTCCATCTATGGTTATGTCAATTATTGGATGTTCGTCAAGCGTTGTTATTTGAATGCCGTATTGAACTGCTAGTTGAAATGCCTGATAAGACGAGGGGATGCCCATGATTTTTAGGTTTTCTTTTTTTATACGTTCTCCTAATGCTTCTACTGCGAAAGCTACTGTAGTTCCGCTTCCTAAACCTATGATAGAGTTATTTTTAACATGTTTAATTGCTTCTAGAGCCGCGTTTTTTTTGGCTTCTTGTATTAAATCTGCCTTAGTTTTCAATTTCCATCTGTCCCAATTTGTCTAATACTTTTTCAACTTCGCTTCTGATGGTTTCTATACGTTTTTCGGCTTCACTTTTAGCGTCTGATTTTTCTGTTGATGTTGCTGGTTTGCGTTTCTTTTTTTGTTTTTCTTCACCGCTGTTGTCATTGCTGCTTCTGTTACGGTATGTCGGTGTTGTTTCTTCTTCATCATCGTCTTGTTCCATTTGTTGTATTGGTGCTATAGGTGTTGGCATTTTAATGGGAATTTCTCTTATTGGTTTTATGTCTATTTTCCCGCGTAATTCTTCGACTTTGCCTGTTAATTCGCTAAATCGTTCGCTGAAAAGTTGCATTAAATCTTCTTGCATTCCTTCGAGTTCATGTAGTGCAACTATGTTTTCATCTTTGGCTATTGATTCTTTAATTGTGGACATGCGGTTCTTGTAGGTTATCGCAAGTCGTTCGCGTTCTGTTTCTGTAATTTTGCCCTCTGCTTGTGCTTCATAAAGTCGTCTGATGGAGTCTCCTAATATTTCGCGCTCTAAATCTAAAATTCGCAGTTCGTCTTTAGCGTTTGATGCAGTAGTTGTCTGAATACTTTTAGACATTCTAAATGATATGTTGGGTATTTCTAAATCCGTATCTTTAAGGCTCTTATTTGTGCTCTTTTCTTCTTTTTTCGGTTTTTTACCCCTGAGTTTCATTCCGAAAAGCACTGCCATAGACGCAGTCACTGCTATTGCTACAACTAGAATAATTATTGTAGTGTTTGTAGTAGGGTCACTAATCAGAGACATGCGCGCTATCCTTCTAAGAGTATTACATGTTATCTATATAAATAAATTAATATAATTAACTCCACATCATGTATAAATCTTTTAGTTAACCGCCTTTCCTGTTGAGTTTTTATGTGAATTTTTTGAAGATTATCTAAAAAAAGTGTTTGACATGTGCTGTTTCGAATTGTGTTTTACTTTACGAACTCGTAAGTTTGGAAAAACTATATATTCTTATTTGCACTCCAAGATATTATACCTCACGCGTTCGATTTGATCCCTCGCAGGGATACTTATCGGTCTATTCAACTAAAATTCTACTTATGATACGGAAAGCCATATAAATCGCTTCTACGTGATTGATTGCGCATCGGAGATATAGAAATGCCAAAATGGGGATACTCCATCATTCAAGAAACATTAAATCCAGAAACAACAGCGAAAGCAAGCGGAAGAGAACTCAAGGTATCCCATAAAGCGGCAAGAGAAGTTTGCCGTGCTGTAAGAGGTATGATGCTTACCACCGCGAAACAATATTTACGCGATGTTATAGCCATGAAAAAAGCAGTACCCTACGCGAGATATAACAAAAAACTTGGCCACAGACGTGGACTAGTCCGCACTTTTGCAGGAAGATACCCGATAAAAACATCTAAACAAATCCTTCGTGTTATTGAAGCAGCAGAAGCAAATGCCGAAAATAAAGGATTAGATGTCGACCGACTAAGAATTATGCACGCTGCTGCCTATCCTGGCATGAAACTCAAACGTTTCACTCCACGAGCACACGGCAGAGCATCACCAAAATATAACACCACAACACACGTAGAAATTGTCTTAGACGAGAAACCAGGAGAATAGGCATGTCAATAGTTAAGCGATTTATAACTGAATCAATGAAAAGAACAGAAATTGACGAGTTTTTACAGACAAAACTTGAACGTGCCGGATACGGCGGAGTTAACATCTCAAAAACTCCACTAGGAACACATGTTGTAATCTACGCCATGAGACCAGGATTAGTTATTGGTCGAGGCGGAGACACAATTAAAGAACTCGCAATTTCTTTGGAAGAAAAATTTAAACTTTCTAACCCACAAATCAGCGTCTCTGAAATTGAAGTTCCTGAATTTAACGCGTCAGTTGTAGCAAACCGCGTTTCATCCGCTCTACAACGAGGCGTTCACTTTAGACGCGCAGGATTCTGGGCTCTTAACCAAGTTATGGAAGCAGGCGCATTAGGCTGCGAAATTGTCGTAAGCGGTAAACTTCGCACAGAACGCGCAAGATTTGAAAAATTCCGTGCAGGATATTTCCCACGATGTGGCGAACCAGCATTACGCTTCATGAAAAAAGCCGAAGCACATGTTCAACTTAAACCTGGAATTATTGGTGTTCGTGTCAAAATTATGCCACCAGACGCCCAATTCCCTGATAAAATCAATATAGCTGCAGAATTACCACCACAAGAAGAAATACCAGAAATAGTTACATCCGACCCAGTTGTAGTTAAAACACCACAACCAGAACCAGTGCCTGAAGCAGCACCAGAACCAGTGCCTGACGAAACAATTATAGCAACCGAAATATCTGACGCGCCTGAACCTGTGGCAGAACCTGAACCTGTAGCAGAAGTAGTGGAAAAGGCTGAGGAAAACACTGAGGAGGCAAAAGAGTAATGCCAATGTTGCGGCTACAAGAAATTATTAACATGTCCAGTGAAGCTAGGACAAAAAAACTTTTAGAATTACGTACTGAACTTGCACGAATGAAAACCATGATTAACGCAGGTGGTGCTGTTGAAAATCCAACACGTGTAAGAGAACTGCGTAAATTAATCGCTCAAATTCTCACAATTGAGAATGAAGTGAAACTTAACCTTAGGGCTACAGCGAAAACAGCTGATAAACAGTCCAAGGTGAACGCATCTAAGGAGAAACAAAATTAATGAAAATTACCCCAGACATCATCCGATACGAGTTTATCGGCACGGCAGCTCAAATCGCTTATAGTAACCATTCTGGTTATCTTGGGTTAAGCGGAAGAGTTATCGGGGAAACAAAAAACACTTTCATATTAGCCAGTGAGGGCAAAGATAAAAGCATAATCAAAGATTCTGCTGTTTTTAACTTCACCTTTAACGATGGCACGAGCGTTGAGATTGACGGTAAAATTTTGATTGGAAGACCTGAGGATAGACTAAAAAAAAGCATTAAGAGGTTATGGTAATGTCTTTAACATTCAAGCAACCTAAAAAAACATGTGACGACCAGCATTGTCCATTCCACGGAACACTATCCATACGAGGACGTGTCCTTGAAGGAATAGTCGTTTCTGCAAAAATGGATAAAACAGTCATAGTTGACCGAGAATTCATGCAATTCTCATCAAAATTCTCAAGATACGAAAGACGACGCGGTCATATTGCATCACACAACCCCCCGTGTATTGACGTTAAAGAAGGCGACCGTGTGAGAATTGCTGAATGCCGACCAATCAGCAAAACGGTATCTTTCGTAGTTGTTGAAAAATTAGGAGAGCAAAAGTAACATGTGTGCAGCAAAAGCAAAACAGAGAGCACTTACTTCCAAAGGTGTAGTTGCTCACGGTCAAAGAATCACTAGAGGACTAGTATCTGGCTCAGAACTCAGATGCACTGACAATACAGGCGCACGAGTTCTTCGATTAATTCAAGCAATGGGTTACAAAGGACGTCTAAGACGTTATCCATCAGCCACAGTAGGCGACAAAATAACCGTTTCAGTTCGACAAGGTTCACCAGATATGCGTAAAAAAATCTTCCAAGCAGTCATCGTACGCCAAAGAAGATCTTACCGTCGAGTTGACGGTGTTTGGGTACAATTTGAAGATAACGCAGCTGTAATTATAACACCTGAGGGCGAAATGAAGGGATCTGAAATCAGAGGACCAGTTGCAAGAGAGGCGGCAGAAAGGTGGCCAAGAATCGCCAGTGCCTCAAGCATGATTGTATAAGGAGGAGAAAAGTATGCAAGCAAAAGTTAAGAATCCTCGCAAACAACGAAAACATCTCTATAACGCACCTGCACATATACGCCATAAACTAATGGCTGCACCACTTACAAAAGATTTAGTTAAAAAACACGGTGTAAAGACACTTCCTGTGCGAAAAGGCGACACCGTTCGTATTCAACGTGGAGATAACAAAGGGTTTGAAGGAAAGATTTCTCGTGTTGACCTGAAAAATTACCGTATATATCTTGAAGGTTTAACACGTGAAAAAGTTGATGGTACAAATATTTTCCTTCCATTACATCCTTCCAATGTGGTAATAAAAAGCTTCAGTCTTAACGACAAAAAACGTAAAGCAATTGTTGAACGAAAGAAACCACTGGAAAAAGAAACCGCTCCAAAACCAACACAAAAACCTATACTAACTGTTAAACCAAAATCAAAACCAAAAATTTCTGTAATTGAAGAAATTGAGGAACCAACAAAGCCGGTAGCAGTAAAACCGGTAGCAGTAAAGAAAGCACCAATAGCAAAAAAGACAGCTGTGCCTAAAGCAACAGCTGCATCTAAGCCTAGTGCTAAACCAAAATCCCCTAAAAAAACTGAGGGAGGACAATAAATTTGGGTAAAAAAGGAAAAACAGCAAGGCTGAAACGTAAGCCAGCACCAAAATACTGGCCTATTCACAGAAAGGAATCTCCATGGGTAGTTAAACCTGTATCTGGTTCACATTCACTTCAAAAATGTTTACCGTTAACTCTTGTACTTCGAGATGTACTTGGTGTTGCAGGTACCCGAAAAGAAGGGAAACTTATCCTATCTGGAGGCAAAGTTCAAGTAAACGGTATAGTTCGCAAAAAAGATGACTTCCCAGTTGGTCTAATGGATGTCATCTCGATGCCAGAATCAAACCAGTACTACCGTGTAGTACCTTCACACAAGGGTCTGATATTAGCATCAATTACTAAAGAAGATGCAAAATACAAGCTTGCACGTGTAGAAAACAAAACAGCAACTACAGAGGGTGTTCAAATTGCACTTCATGATGGTACAAACATGCTGATTAAAGTTGCAGACCCTAAAAATCCTGTTGAAGTGACATACGAAACTTTTGATATTCTCAACATAAATATTGCAGATGGTCAAGTTGCTGAAAAAATCAAAACAAAAGAAGGTAACATTGCAGTTATTACTGGTGGCAAAAACATTGGGACTCAAGGTAAAATTGTTGAAATAGAAAAAACTGAAAACAAAAAACGACGTCAAGCCCTAGTAGTTATTGAAGATAATCAAGGGACACGTTGTCAAACTATTTTGGACTTTATCTTTTCCATACGTGGTACCGAACAACAAATAGTGTCACAAATGGAACAACAAGAAGTAATAGTAGAATCAGTAGAGCCAGAGGCATCAGTAGAGCCAGAGGCATCAGTA
>JAITBW010000031.1 GCA_031283385.1 Nitrososphaerota archaeon | reverse complement strand
TTTTATACTGATTTTTCGACCCATTTTCCATCTTTTTTATGAACTTTTTTAAAGTAGAAAAATAAACCTGTAGCGACAATTCCTGCTGTCAAAATTATTACAGCTATAACAGTTTCTGTTAAGAAAGAACCAGAAGGTTCTACGGGAAGATTAGACTGCTCTATCGTGGTGTTAGATTGTTCAGGCACAAGAATAGAGCTATAACCAAATGGCACATATTGCTCATTTACAGCTGAAGCCCTCCAAGTGTCCTCTGTGTAATACGGTCCTTCTGGTCCTACAAACGTTCCTCCAACAACATATAAAATGTCATCAACAACTGCCACGCCAAAATTTGTTCGACCTGTAGGTATAGTTTTGTCTGTTGACCACCAAATATTTTTGAGAGGATCATAAACTTTGGTATTTTCTAATGTAGATTCTAATGTAGAAATACCACCTATTCCCAGAAAATAGACATTTTTAGGAGCAAAAATGCCCATTGTTGCCACGGCAGCATCCATACCAACAGCTTCAAACGGGGGCCATGTTCCATCATGCCATACATCAGTTTTGGGATCATAAATCAAAACTCTCAATTCTGTGTTAGGTGGAAAATCCATAAACGTGGCACATGTCATTATTTTACCATCTATCACAGTTGAAACGCAATTAAGTGGAGTAAAAGTGGACATGCTTGTTTTTGCAGCCCATATATCAGCAACTGGATCATACATATATAACTCATGCTTATCTCTGACAAAGATTTTCCCATCCAAAACATGTCCTACTAGACCACTCCCATAAAACGGCATAGCTGCCTTAACACTCCAACTATTTGTAACTGTATCATAAACCTCAACTACATTACACGTAACACTTACAGTCCTTTCAAGGTCAAGCACATAATCACTCGTTTGACCGCCTATACAGTAAATTTTACCTTGATAAGCAGCTATAGCAAAACCCACTCTTGGAGTAGGCATAGGTTCCAAAGTAACCCATGAATCAGATGCAGGATCATAACACTCAACAGCAGCCACAACGCTATCCATAATATTTGAGTAAAAATAGTCATTAGCATTAGTTACAATACCGTCAATGCCACCCATTGCATAAATTTTACCATCAACAGCCACAACCCCCAAACCAGATCTAGGATATTTCATTGGAGTTTTTGTATTCCAAGTATCCTCAAGTAACTCTGAGGATGAAACAGAGCTAAAAGTAGTGACAAATAATGCACTAATAAGAAAGAAAAACAGTACACAAACTAAAACCTTATGCATACCCAACGAGCCTCTTGTTACTTTTTCTACCTCTTAAATAAAAAAATAAGGATGCTACAATAACAAAGGCAATTAGAACTATTACAATTACAGCCGATCCAGTTAAGAAAGACCTAGAAGACGTAGAGTTATAGCCTATGGGCACATATTGCTCATTTACCGAACTAAACTCTTTATAACCTACACGCGGATCGGCAAAAAGATCAGTGCATCCACCAATTACATACAAGACATCATCAACCACAGCTACACCAAAATACTGACGTTCAGTAGGCATCGCTTTAGTAGTTGACCAAGTATTACGTACAGGATCATAAACAAAGGTACTGTTAGGCAGGAAGGCATAGACCCTTTGAGGCGCAAAACAGCCTGTTGTTGCCCCCGCACCTTTAGAAATGGTGTCAAGAAGCGTATCGGAATAACTTCCTTTTTCACTCCAAGCATCAAGGTTAGGATCATAAATTATAACTATATCTTTTTTCCACGTAAAATAATGTTCAATAATATGGCAACGAGCAAATATCTTGTTATCCACTGCAGTCGAAAAAATTGACCCCGCATAATGAGCAGACTGCTGCTCAGGTAATCTAGCTTTTTCAGTCCATGAGTCAGTAACAGGGTCATAATGACACAATTTTTCATTCTGTGCATCTATAACAAAAATTTTCTCATCCACAACTTGAGCACTTATCAATGTGAAAACTGGAGAAGACCCCTTAGTGCTCCAACAGTCCGTAGCGATATCATAAACCACAGTTACACCACGAGTCCCTATGCAGTAAATTTTTCCTTGATACTCTACAATAGCAAAATATACCATAGGCACGGGCATAGAAGTCAAAGTAGACCAAGTATCAGTCACAGGATCATAACACTCATTAGTACCCACAAGGCTTTCGTCTGCACAACCGCCAATAGCGTAAATCTTGCCATCAACAGCCACAACCCCCAAACCATAACGCGCCTGACTCATCGAAGCTTTTGCATTCCAAGAATCCTCAACCAACTCTGAGGATGCTGAAACAAAACTATAAACCATTGAAAATGAACCAGCTATGAAAAACAAAATCCACCCAAAGACCAAAATTTTATTCATACATAAAACCTCTCAGTTTTTTCTTGCTCTTAAATAGAAAAATAGCACTTCCAGCACAAATACAAACAATTAAAACTAATACAACAATGGCAGAAAAGTTGTTTAAGAAAAACTTAGACATTACCTCAGAAAACCCAGATGAAGCCGTGACGGAGGGTTGAGTGTTAGGATAATTCTGTGGATTGTAACCAATTGGGACGTATTGCTCATTTAATGAGAGAATATCTGCGCCACCTCCACGCCAACCGTAATTATTGCCACCAATAACATATAAAACATCATCAACAACCGCTACACCAAAATCCTGCCGATGTGTAAGCATCCCCTTAGCAGTTGACCAAACATCATCAGCAGTGTTATAAACCTGATTAGTTAACGGCTCATCAAGACTTGTACGTCCTAAAACATAGACATTTACAGGTGCATAACGACCAGTTGTCACTCCAGTACCACCACGGAATGTGTTCACATAACCTGCGGCTGTTTTAGTCCACTCATCAGTTTTAGGGTCATAAACTAAAACGCTTGGACTGGATGTATATCCTTTAATAAAGACGAGAGTATTGCAAAAAGGATTATAAGGTGGTTTAGCCCTTTGTGTATCGACGGTTATGAGATGTTCAAAGTGTGGAAGCGAACATTGCGTAAAAGCGGGATTTAATCACAACAGACA
>JAITBW010000023.1 GCA_031283385.1 Nitrososphaerota archaeon | reverse complement strand
ACCTATACGGCAGATAAGCGGCTTAGAAAACTAACCCCTCTGGAATGTGAAAGACTACAAGGGTTCCCAGACAACTGGACACAGTACGGATTAACACTTACAGGGGAGCAAATTGAAATTAGTAAGACCCAGCGATACAAAACGGTGGGCAACGCAGTCACCACAAATGTCATAGCTGAAATTGGAAAACTAATTCTTACATTTTTTGAAGATTTACCCATACCTGACTTAGCTCATCAAAAGAACATGGACGAGCATCTTTAGGCGACTGGTTTTTGGTTGACTCTTTGGATCTTAAGCGGGAGCATACACCTGTTGTAACACCTGTTACAACTGTTACTGGTCCTCAGAGTCGAAAATTTGGATATTCGGTTGAGGCGCGGATTTGCCATGTAATTGATGCCTCAGAAATTGAGCTAAAACCGTCTGAGATTGCTCGTAAAATCCATGCGCCACATAAACCCACGGCTGGACAATATACCTCAGTACGGGTTATTTGTGCTAGGTTGCTTCAGAGGGGTCTTGTAATTCAGCCCTACCCCGGAAGCTATTGTAGTAAAATCACGTACGGTGTGCGGTTTGTACCCTTAATGTTGCACAATGTGCGGTTGCATAGTAATTTGTCGATTAATGTCAAGTCTGAGTCTATCACTGAGGTGGTGGGTGGGGTGGCTGTGAAAGTGATTTTTGGGAGTGAGCGAAAAAAGGTGTCGGGAATTATTTCTTGCGATGCAGGTATGAGCAGAGATGCCTGTTTATTTGCTGTCAACAGATGGTTTGAACTTGTGGAGGGTAAGCTTGGTTTTTGTCTAAATGACCTCGTTATCACTACATGGGAACTAAACAAGGATCATGCTGGTATTCGTATTGATGGGATTCAGTGTGTTACCAAACGTGACCTTTACGGCATGATCGAGCGCACCTATCAAAAAGAAGAGAATTTGGTTCGCAAAGAATGGAAAGTTTCCACACCTATGTCACTTAACAAGTTTGAAGAAGCAGTCTCTAAGGGATTAGCAGGGATGGAGAAAGCACAGGATATCAAAGATTTACGCGATGAGGTTCGGGGGATGTGGGAAGCTCTAAAATACAATAACAGCAGAATGTTAGAACTTGGACGGTTTGTGGAGGCAGTTTCTAAGAGTCAAATTAGTATGGTTGAGCGGATTGTAGCTTTAGAGAAAGGCCTAAGCACATTAAGCACTTCGGTTAGCAAATTAGTTGATGTTCTAACTGGAAACCAAACCGATAAAGCACCAATTTCAAAACAAGCTAATGGTGATGATGCTGACGGGCTTGAATATGTCCGATAAACAAGACGTGTTTATTGCTGATTATCTTACTTGGTTAGTTCTGAAGGTGTACTGTTAAACAAATAAAACGCATTGCAAGTCGTTGTCTTCCTTAAGAAGGGTGTTTTGTCGCTTTTTAAGGTTTCAAATTTTATATTGCTGTGACTGTCATGTTTGACTTCGAAATCACAGTTGAAAATATTGTAATGACGGGTGCTTTTAGCGAAGGTCTTGATCTATCGGTTGCAAACCAAAAATTAGAAGGCTCTAAGCATAACTGGAAACAACTCTCAGGGCTATCCTTTAAACTAAAAAAGCCATCCGCTACTTTTTTGCTTTTCCAAAACGGCAAATTCATATGCACCAACATAAAAACAAAAACCAAAGGCAACCAAGCCCTAACAAAACTCCTAAACCTACTAAAAACAGAAAACCTAGTTTCAAACAACTGCACCTTTGAATGCTGTGTGAAAAATTTGGTGGCTTCAGTAAATCTAAGCAGCGCCAATATCTCTCCTGAACAGTTCACAAACGAATTCGAATCCATCTATGACCCAAACAAATGTCACACCCCACTCAACAAAACAGACCCACCACAAGCAGCATTTCTTGTCTTCCTTACTGGAAAACTGATCTGCACAGGAGCAGCTAACAAAGAAGAAATAAAAAAGACCCTAAAAAAATTCTACAACCAACTAAACGAACAAAACCCATAAACAAAACTAACCCTAATGAGCCACAACACAACTAACACAAGCTTTCGCTCAGTTAGACATATGAAACCTTATCGATAGTACGCACTTCATATTTTTTCCAAGGAAACTCGTACGAAGCCAATATGTCACGAACACTATTAAATTTCTTATCGTACCGCTCAATGGCAAACTTGGCTTTCTCAACATCTGTTACAGTAATCAATACTACCTCTTCATCAGGAGGATAAAATATGTCCGCTATAGCCTGATGACTAGCCCAGTGTTTATCTGTTTCAGGATCAATTTTATCTTTAATTAGCTCATACACAATTTTTGGAGCCCGCTGATTAGCAATATCACTTGCATCCATCAACCGAAAAACCGCTGAAAGATACTGCAATTTCACTGACCCCTTAACACCAATGGTTTTAGGTATAGTTATAGGCTTATTTGACGAATGAGATATACAAATCCATTTTATCAACTCTACCGCATTAGGATCCAAACCCCAAATCTGCTCAGGTCCCAGCTTATCAATTATTTTACAAGAATTAACATTATGTTGCTCTCGTCCCCAAATGTTACCTAAATCGTGTAACCAAGCAGATGCCAACAACAAATACTCTTCATAAGACGACGTATTGCACTTTAACTTTTGAGCATTACATACCTGTAAAATTTCGCGACTTTTATTTTCGATACTTTCAGAATGACTTACGCCATGAGTGGTAAAGTCTCCAATCATCCGATGAATATACTGCAGAATGGGCGTTACAGAAAATTTTATCTGACCCAGCCATGCTTCATGATGCCCATCCATCTAAAAAGCCCCCAATTGCCTAAATACACTACTATATCTGACAAGACATTTGGAGACTGCTATTTTTGATAGCATATGAGCAGCCTTAGAGATCATGGGTTGCACGGTAGAGGCTTCGAAGGAGTCTTTTCTGTTCTTCTCCAGCGATATGGTAGGTTCGTATCCAATGGTTGTCTTTGTTTTTTTGCCACCCCGAGTGAAGTGCTCCTTTGTCGCTTAATTCATCCAGAGCTTCATGAACAGAACCTCGGCTAGCGCCTTTACCCTCTAAGTCTTTGCATAGTTGGGTGAAATTGATGTTTTCTAAGAGTACATCGTTGTATTCGAGGATTTTTAAGGCAACTTTTACTGGCGACCTAAGTTCCTCATACATAATATTAGGACGACCAATTTTCTCAATAGGTCTATCTTTGAGTTCTGTTTCCATTTTTTTCCCTCGTTTTTACGTAATTGCCTTTTAGAACATACTATTTAGGTTTTTCGTACTCAAGTACGATAACTATACTTACAGTGTTTTATTTAATAAACCTATGTGACACTAAAAAAACTACATGTGCTTATTTGAAAAAATCCTCCAAATCAGAGAAAAGAGCCGGTCTAAGTGACTTATCCCGCAACTCAATTTCTAGCCACGACACAGACGTTATATTTACCGTAAACCCCTTAGCCATAATTTCTCTTTTCAACTGGGTTATCAAATTTTTTGCAAACTCTGCGGTGAGCACAAAATTAACACAGTGCACACACTGTTTTCCGCTTGCGTGATTAGCTGATAAGTCGCAGAATTTTTTAGCAATAACCCTTTGGCACTCTTTTCCTTGAGGGGGGATTACTTTTGGATAGAACAT
The DNA here is from genome assembly GCA_031283385.1 of Nitrososphaerota archaeon. GTDB lineage: Archaea > Thermoproteota > Bathyarchaeia > Bathyarchaeales > Bathycorpusculaceae > Bathycorpusculum. The sequence continues at coordinate 1,518 of JAITBW010000023.1, read as the reverse complement.
TGGTACAATAAAGAGACTGTTAGGAACAATATCGTTTTGTTCAAAACAGAATCTTGCTTTACATACCCCCTCAGTGATCCAGTATTTAGCAAACCGTTCCAACCCAAACTCTGTGGGGTTTAAGTCACATACAGCAAACTTGTTTCTTCTCCAAAGAGTACAAACAGAGTTCTGTTCATAGTAGGTGCCTTTTTGTTTTAGGATTTCCCTCATCACATCGAGAAATTCTGATGCAATGAATTCTCCTTGGTTCTTTCCAATTTCAACCCGAATAACCAAATGGTCGGGATCAAGTTGATGACATAATGAATCAAAATAGTCTGACAACTGCTCTTTAAGTACAATCGTCTGATTGTTGTCATCGTATTCTTTATAGTAGTGATCTATAGGTTCCCCGCAGGCTTTATGCTTTAGAAATACTGCCAGTCGTATTGTGGGGGGATTATTTTTGTTTGTTGCTTTTTCCAGTACCCTTTGTTTTTCTTTGTTTATGGTGCTTCCTGTACGGGCGCTGTCATCTAAAATTAAAATCCGTTTATCAGACAAAGACATCTCTGGCAGGGTATCGGGTAGAAAAATGTCAAATTCTTTGTGCTCTGGGAATAGTGTTTCTAGAAGGAAAAAGCCCTTGCGCATAATGGGAATTACTATGTCAAATTTTTCTGCCTCAATAGTGTCAACTAGGAATTTTTTCAGTCCTTGTTGTAGCGCATCTATCGTTGCTTTCTTGTCTGTTACGGGCATGAATGAGAAAAATATGAATTCTCAAATATAAGTAAATTCAGAACAAGTTCAGTTACCGATGAAACTTTCTAAAAAAGGGAAAAAGAAACTGATTACACAAAAAACAGATAATAGACTACTACTGGATGGCACCAATTAACTGTATTATTATCAGATAACTCCAAAGAGGGTAGATGCAACCAAAAAAATCAGGTTTCCAAAAGGAGCTATGACAAGTGCAAGAGTAAAGAAGATCGTGGTTGGGATTGTTGGCGAGGCAAGCACACCGTTTGGGTATAGTTCATTGTGTTCCTTTAGAGTATTGAAGTGTTTTTTCAAATTTGCTTCAGCTTTTACAAACCGTAGCAATTTTCTAGCAGGTTTGCCATTACATTCTTCTTGAACTACCACCGTTTCGGCTGGAAAATATCCAAGCCCCCCAAGCTTAGTTAACGGTATACACCTTGCCGTAAAGAGTAGCCAGACCTTTTGACGTAGGGTAAGTTGAATGCCTTCAAACAAGGGTTTTCCTTTAGCGAGGTCTTTTAGATTTAAGACAAAAATGGCTAGAGGCCATATCAGGCTTAAAATGGCCGAGTTGCAAAACACCGCTAAAACTATAGGCATTGCAGAAACTCCTAAGGGCGGACTAAACGTGAAGGGGATTGCTGGAAGAGTTAAGCCAATAAATATGAGCGCTTTGGCGTCTGCGCTTCCATAAAAACCCGAACAGAACAAAACAGACCCCAAAAACAAAGAAACCACCAAAGAAACCAACACCACCGATGCTCCCAC
>JAITBW010000152.1 GCA_031283385.1 Nitrososphaerota archaeon | reverse complement strand
TTCTAGAAGTTTGCGTATGATTGATTTAACGATTTTTTTGTTTGCTCGTTTTCATGTTAATGGTGCGCGAGAGGAAATATGGGATCTCGTTCATAATCCCTTTTGAAACACTCTCAAATTAACATATGCTACTACGAAAACCCTAATCAAAATAACTCTACCGAAAATACTCCAAAATAAACCTCTATTTTCCTTATTTTTCTTTTCAAGTTAACAAATACGTTATTGCATGTATTTATTGTATAGTGATTTGCATCGGGTTTTGTCTGTAAAAGAGCGTTCTAAAAGTCGTATACAGCCTGTTTTATCATAGATTTTTGCTTCATTATCATAATTGTTTGCGGCATCTAAAAATGCTGTTTGAACTTTAGATTTGTAACTTAGACTTGTTTGTTTGTCCGTATTTTTTTGTAATTGTAACTGTTTTAGCAATGTTTCGCCTAGGTATTCGCATGTTATGGCTGTCCAGAAAAAATTGTTACCTGTTTCAAAGTGTTTTTTGCATGCTTCTAGTTTTTCTTGTGCTATTGTAAAATTGTTTTCTTGCTGCATTTTAACAGCTTTACGCACAAGTTGCAGAGTGGGGGTTAAATTGTTTTCTCGAAGGAATTGTGTGTCTTCTTTGATGTGGAGGTTTTGTGTGTTGCGGGGTTGTAGTTTTTCTAAGTCTTTTTGGCAGTTTATATTTATGAAGCTTTTAAGTTCGGGGTCAAGGTTTTTTATGTCTTTTACGGGCGATGGCAGCAACACTTTAGCAGCTGCACGAGGTATATCATCGACATGGGATCGGTAAAGTTGACATAACGTTTGCACAATTTCCCATCCCTGTGAGTGTTTAAGTATCATAAAAAGTGTTTCCAGTTTACCGTTAGGCCACATGGGCATGACGACATCAAAATTTTTTGATGTGTTAAAAAGGTATTCTATAACATTTGTTTTGATAAACGGCATATCGCAGGGTATTATTAGGCAATGGTTTGCGTGAGTGGTCTTTAACCCCGTAAATATCGCACGCATAGGACCCCCTACCTCTGTTTTTTCGTCAACAACAATTTTCGCGCTAAGCGAATAGCTCTCCAAAACTTTCCTATATTTTTCTTTGCGATTTTCATCATTAACGCAGACAATCACTTCATCTACGGTGCCCCTAACATTTTCTATGGCATGAACTAAAAACGGTTTATCTTCAAATAAGATTAATGCCTTATCTTGCCAACCCTGCTGGCCCATTTGAAACCGTGTAGCATTACCCCCTGCAAGCACAAGAGCCGCTCTACTAGCCATGTTGCCCTTTCACGATCCTTTTTGCATGTTTAATTGATGCTTAATTAATTCAACAAGCTTTTCTCCATCTTTAGGAATTCTAATAACAGGAAAACCATGAATAACCGAGGCATTCAAATTTTCAGCAATTAACCCCGAAACCGCAACAACTGAGTCCTCACTTTCAGCTAATAATTCCTGCAAACCCTTATCATCTTTTGCAACAACAATCTTTACTACATCAACACGTTTAGCAACTAACTCATGATACCCCTCAACAAAAACAATATCCAAAGAGTCCTCTTTTTTTAACATTTCAAGCACATCATCAAAACGACCCACTTCAGATGATGTCTTTTTAATTATAGCTGTCTCATCTGGCGAAATTGCAACAATAACCTTAGCCCCCGCCTTAGCATAACGCCAAGTATTTTTACCCTCAGTATCTACAGTAAAACCTCTATGATGAATATGCTTAACCGCACCAACCCTATAACCCTCAACAGAAAACTGCTTAATCAAATACTCAATAGTCACAGTTTTACCCGAACCACTCCGCCCAATTACCGCAACAACTAAAACCATATCCATACACACCCTTTGTATTTCTATATGTACTGTTATCCATTACTTTAACGCAATGTGTCAATAGTAGCAGATATTTTGCGTTGCTCATATGCTTTACGCGAATTTTTCTATGACACTATTTGATGCTCTACTTTTGATAGCATTAAGACCTGAGTATAGTCACAGCTCTGTTTTTTAACGGTTATTAAACAGTGTTTATTGAAAAAAGCTGTCAAGTCAGCATGTAAAAACTGCGTAAACCCTTTTGGCTCCATTACCTTAATTGTAGAGAACATGATTTTTTGCAAGAACTTTTTTGGCTGTTCCCACTCAACAACAATTATGCACCCATTGCGTTTTGATACTCTTTTTGCCTCATATAGAATTGCTTTTTTCACATCACTTTCCACTTCATGCAATACAAGCGAAATAAGCACAACATCAAATAAATTATCAGGAAGACATATGTTGCAGGCATCTGCAGCTAACAATTCAACATTATCAATTTTGGCTTTTTGACATTTTTTATCAGCAATTTTAAGCATATCCCCTGATAAATCAAGAGCCGTAACTTTTACCTGCTTTCTACTTTTCGCAATAACAAGACTATTAGTTCCTGTCCCCGCACAAATATCTAACACGCGAATTGGTGAATCTGGAATGAAATCCAATAATGCAGCTCGCGGACTATACTTTTCACGATTAAAATAAAAAACACCCATCAAATCATAAAAAAACGAATTAAAACTATATTTTACCTTCATAACACAACCACTGCTTGACGTCCATTTATTTATTTATTATATGTACCGTCTCACTTTACTTTTATACTCAAGATATACTTTTCCAAATTTATCAGCAAGAAACTTTTCCTCACCTAAAATCTGAAAATGAAACAAACAAACAACAGTAAAAGCAAACAAAATGCTAACTACATTTGGAAACACCACCATAACACCAATATATATTAAATTAAACCCAACAAACGCAGGGTTACGACTAAACCTATACACTCCACGTGTTACCAACTCAGTATCCTGCTCATAACTATAACCTGCCCGCCAGTTACTACGCATCGCAACAACCGCCAACACAAACACTCCCACACCAAACGACATCAAAAATAGTCCAACACACTGCATTACAAAAGACACAGATAAACTCCACAAATTTACCCCAATCACACTAACAACTTGAACAGGCACACCCAAAAAAGTAACCAACCGCAAAACAACTTCAAAAACTTTCTCGCCCTTCGACTTCTTCCCTCTTCCTAAAATGGTACCCTGTATATTTTGCTTCTTAAGAAAATACATCTTTACAAGATAAACACTGTAAAACACAGATAACAAAACTAACGCAACAAGCCTAATATAGCAACATGACTAAAGTTTTACTATATATTCGTCGTGTTTGAACCAGTTTTTAATATCACCAAGAGTAATAGCATCTAACGCCACCTTTAGAGCCATTTGTAACTCTTCAAAAGTCCGAGCCTTCAACCTTCTCAAAACCGCCTTCACCTTAGACCATATCAACTCAATCGGATTCAAATCAGGAGAATAAGCAGGCAAAAACCAAACAAACGCACCCCTCTCAAAAATAGGAT
>JAITBW010000090.1 GCA_031283385.1 Nitrososphaerota archaeon | reverse complement strand
GTAAAAACAGAAAATACTCAGCTACTAATACATAGGCACAATTTGGGAAAAACTATTAATCCCCCCCCCCCACGGAAATATATGTAAAAACGGTGAATTAAAGAAACAGACAAAAATACTTGTAACAATTATAGTAGCAATACTACTAATCAGCACAATAGCAGCTACAAGCTACATTATACTTAACAAACAAAAAGAACCACAGAAACCATTCTACGTCGGAGTCACATACTGCGGCAGCTCCGTACAAGAAGCAAAAGAACTCATAGACAAAGTAAAAAACTACACAAACCTCTTCACACTACAATCAGGACCACTAGCAACCAATGCTGAAGCTATAAATGAGATAGGCGACTACGCATGCGCTGCAAATTTAAACTATGCAATTTTTGGCAACACCAGAAGCAGTAATTCATATTGGATAAATAATGTAACTCTTGAAGCTAAAGCAAGGTTTGGAGAACAATTCATTGGGCTATACTTCCTTGATGAACCTGGAGGAAACATGCTTGACAGCGGAGTAGACATTCAAGGACGAATATCAGTAAATAATTTAACATCAAGCATAATGAGAACTACAGATGGGGTAATACATGTTTATGCTAATGATAGTGACCCATATTCAAATATGCACATATATTCGCCTAATGGTGAAATCAAGGTTCAAACAAGGGATTTTGAGGAAATAATTGACCCAGAATATAAGTCGCCACCAGAAGAAAACCAACTAGCCAACGGCACAATAATTGGCTCATATAAAAGCCTCACAACCACTATAGACTATTACCCCAACGGAACAAACACAGCAAACGAACATATACAAGAGGGCACAATAGAACATTGTATACGCGAGTTCTTCACATCTACAAGAAATAACCCTACTATAAAAGATATTAATAATTTTTACACGTCAGAAAATATCACAAAATATCCTTATGATATGCCATCATATGAAGAGCTTTTAGAGCAATATCCCTTACGCAATGTTGATAGTGCAGCGCAATTTTTTGTAGACACGAATAAAAGTTACCTTGAACATATAGACAAAGAGCAACTGCAGAAAGAGGAAATTCTAATTTTCACAGCAGACTATGGTCTTTACTGGTGGGACTATCTAGGAGGCTTTGACGTGATACTTGCAGAGTTAGGCTGGAACAACACCATCGCACAAGAAATTGGGTTAGTAAGGGGCGCGGCAAATCTACAAGAGAAAAGCTGGGGCACCATACTCACCTGGAAATACGACCAACCACCCTACCTAACAGACGGAGAGGAAATGTTTGAACAAATGAAAACCTCCTACCAAGCAGGCGCAGAATACATACTAATCTTCAACTACTCAGAAGACCCAGAAAACCCAAACACACTACAAGAAGAACATTTCCAAGCCCTAGAACACTTCTGGAACGACGTAGTACAAAACCCAAAAATAAAACACGGAAGCATCAAAGCAGAAGCAGCACTAGTTTTACCACAAAACTACGGATGGGGCATGCGACCCCCAGAAGATAACATATGGGGTACATGGCCAGCAAATAGTACAACACAACAAATATGGAACCAAGTACAAAACAAAATAGAAACACATGGACTAAAACTAGACATAGTATACAAAGACCCAGACTACACAGTGTCAGAAAAATACGCCAACATCTATTATTGGGATCAAGAATAATCCCAACAATTTTTATCATATTAAAGTCTGTTTTTTGTCGAACCTTTTGAACGGGATTAGAGACACTATTTTCTTATGCTGATGTGGGTTAAAACGTACTTAAGATAGCTTGCTATGTGTTTGATAAAAGAAAGAGCACTTAAATATTTGTTTGCTGTGTAAAATGCGTTGGTTGGGGTAGTAGTATAGCCAGGTATTACGATGGGCTCCAGAAGCAACCAGGATGGGTATGCTGACTTCCTTTGGGAAGAGTGACGAAGTTCTGGAGCTGTAGATACCCATTGGTCGTCGGTTCAAATCCGATCTGCCCCACCATCTCACTCACACTTTTATACTACTTTTTGCGCTAAAATACAATAATTTCCCCATTTTTTTGTTTAAAAACATAAAAAAATAAGTTAAAAATAACATAATTTAAACCTTTTTCCATGAGAGTGAGAGTTAATTATTAAAAAATATTGGTGAACAACATTTTTTATGGTGCACACATATTTTTTAAAATTCTTTAACACCTGTTTATCCACTTTAACATATTCTGCGGTTATTGTTGTTTTCACCAAAAAATAGCATCTCCAAATTTTTAAAGTGGCTGACGCAGTTTTGCGTAAACAACATAGTCGCTGTGTTGTTTTGACAAAACTATGTCAGCCTTCAAACAGTATCACGCCCACAATTAACGGTAGTTGTATCTACTAACCTGTAAACACAAACTGGATTTCACCACCAAACTTTAAGTGGTAGCCATGGTTTTGCGTAAACAAGACAGTGACTGTCTCGTTTTGACCCAACCCTGGCTACCTACAAGCATTATTGAACACATAGTTAACGTAATTTGTATCTGCTAAACATGTAAACATAAACAACCTCAATAATGACATAATTTTTAGAAAATATGCGACCTGATTTAGGCAATACGTGCTCCTTTGGTGCATGTATTAACAAAAACAGGTCGCACACGCCATTGCACACAGCCCATAGTTTGCCATAACATACGAAAACTATATCATGCCCACCACAAAAAGTGCTCTTGAATTTTTGAGGTGGGCCATGGTTTTGCGTAAACAACACAGTCACTGTGTCGTTTTGACCAAACCATGGCTCACACCAAGCATTATTGAACACATAGTTAACGTAATGAGAGTTTTCACCTATAGGGAGATAATGCTATTGTTTGAATCTGAGTAAAGACTTCAGGAGTAGTCAGGTTTTTCCACAGCTTTAAAGAAGTATCAACCATTACGTCACGTTTAGAAA
>JAITBW010000081.1 GCA_031283385.1 Nitrososphaerota archaeon | reverse complement strand
GTAGCCATAGGCAAGGGTGGACGAAACATTCACACTCTAGAACGAATGACTGGTAAAAAACACGAAATTATAGAATACAGCGAAGATCCAGCACAATTCATAAAAAACGCTCTTAAACCTGCAGTAGTGCGCGAAATTCGCGTAACTGAACGCACTGATGGCAAAAAAATGGCAGTCATTACAATAAATGCTAAAGATAAAGGCGTCGCCATAGGTAAAAACGGTAAAAACGCTGAACGATTACGATTTTTAGCAAAAAGATACTTCGACATACAAAACATCAGCATCACCTAAAGAATCAGTCTACAAAAACGACTGACTAAGTGGAACACACCGCTTAATTCATGCGGCAATAGCGTCTCTTAGCGCAGTCTTTAATTTGTTCTATTTTGATTTATACTTCAAAAGGGCTTTGCTTTGAGTGTAAGTAAGGATGAATTAGCGGCTTTTAGTGACTTGAGAGGTACACTTTGCAGGGTTACCTTTGTATGGTTAAAACTGGGTACGCTAAGGGCGTAAGAGAAATACAGGAAAAGTTAGTTTCTTCAAGTTTTAATAGTGCCTTTTACATTAATCTTAAACTGGGGAATTAAGTGAAATGGCTTCAAGTGATAAATATGCAATTGTAAAAAGCATGTTTGCAGCGATATTGATAGTTATGTGTGTGTTTGCTACGTAGTGATACTTAGTAATTCTTGGATAAAATTAGTTATAATCTGTTCATTTATCGCTATTGGTGTTATTTGATTAATCTCACATGGTTTAGTTCGTCGAGCAGTTAAATATACACTGTTTGCTGTGCTAACTTTTGGTATAAGTTTTACAGCCTTTGAAGGTTACCTGTTTCGGTATGATAGTTACCCCTTAACTTCTGGTAATTCACAACAACTAGGTTTGACCCTTTCTTATCCTGATATATTAAGTGTGTCATTAACTGAGGTGGTGAAAAACGTTGAAAACACGTCAGCATTTAAACTTCTTATGCTTGAATATCCTGGCGGGGTCAAAATTGAGAAAATAAATTTACAAACAATTTTTAATGGGCAAATTGAAGTACAATTCTATCAGGAGACATCTGGGAGAGCTTTTATTTTTAGTGCAAATGGTGGTCCTTATCATGTGTCTTTTGGTAAGTGGGGTACTCCAACGAATCCTTCATTTCCTCAGATACAAACGCGCGAGGAGCTTCTTGAGCAAATTGCCTTTTTAGGTCTTCAATGGTATTATGATCGTGCACTGGAAGCATATCAAAATGAAGTTGAGACAACTTTAGAAATAACTGATTTAATAATAACTATCCAAGCGGTTAATCATTCAGACTATCCAGGATTGCAACTATGTCTTATGGGGCTACAGGGAGACGAGAGTCATAGTAGATATGCTTTCTCTGCATATTTCTCTCCTGATGGGACATTAATCGATTTCTCTGCAAGATAAAGCGGTGTTGGTCACGTATATGCAGACGGAACAAGTTTTCTTTTTTTGTTGTGAGGTTCCTGTTTATTTTAAGAGTTAGGTTAACAAAATTTTTGTGAGACCTTATAGACGTTAGTTGTATATTGATGTATTATCGTGAAAGGTTTTTCTTTTTTTGTTTTTTGTGGACTGAAATTTTTATAGCTTAAGACTACTATATACTGTGTTGTGGTAGCCGATGTCAAGTGTTCCTGATGATGAGATTTACTCTATAATGTTTAGCTCATTTAAGCATCCTGTACGACGTAAAATTTTACGTATGCTTGATTCTAAACCTATGACTTTTATGGAGCTTGTAGAGGCTCTTGGTATTTCAACACCAAATTTGACTTATCATTTGGAAAGTCTTGGTGAATTGCTTTCCAAATTAGATAATGGAGCATATAAATTATCTGCTTTTGGTCAAGCTAGCATAAGTGCTCTAAAGGGCGTTGAAGATGTGCATGGTACTGAACCTCGCCGTCGCCGTTTTGCTCTTACTTGGCGTGCTGCTTTTGGAGTACTGCTAATTGTTATTCTCCTATTAGCCGGATTCTCCGCTATGCAGCACAGCAAAAATAATCAGTTGCTTGAAACACAGCAAATACTTTATGCAGAAAATCAACAACTAAAATCTTGGGGCATGGGAACAGACAAAGTCGCCAATTTTCTACACAATGTCGTACATATTGACACTAGAAATTATACTATCGCATTGCTAAGCAACAATTTATACTGGCGAACCGACTTTGGAGGGCTATCTGAAGAAGAAGCAGTATATTCCCTAAAAGGTCCTGATAGCAACTTAAACGTCATGTTCCGCTTCAGAAATAATCATTTCTCCCGATATGAACTTACAATGATCGAAAGCTCTCCCATATTTACACAAAATGAACCTAACAACCTTATCTTAAACGCTCATATGATTCTAACTAGCTATCAAGCCTACTCTAATCATGAATACCTAACAGATATGCTGAATCTTTTAAGTCAGGTATCTTCAACTCAAAGCACAACGATAACTGAGGGTAATATGAAACTAAGCATTACAATATCTGGCACCTCTGCAGAATTATCTTGGATGTTCACTGAAAACGGCATAGACTACCAAACTAAGGGATTACAGATGACTTTCCAATATAACATATTAACAACAATGACCGATAGCTACTATCTCTTCCAAAAAGGCAGTAGCACAATTTCTATAACACAAGAACAAGCAATTGGTATTGCAGAAGACTATGTAAAAACAATGTCATACATCATTGAGGGGCAATCAGTTTCAGACTTTAAAACCACCAGTCCACCGTTATCTATACAAATGGTGCCTCATGTCCGAGGTGGCTCAGTAGAATTGTACCCCTATTGGTATATAGAATTAAACCTTGACAAAATTTACTCAGGCGGCTTAACAATAGTATCTATTGGAATATATGCCGATACCGGACAAGTGGCAGATGCACAATTACATCGCGGAAGCATAGAACTCTAACACTTCTCTTCCTCATTTCCAAAAAGCCGTCCTCACAAACATCTTAAAAATAGTCTGCTTTTTATTTGAATATTTTTTGTTCCCTTTGAATATCTTGTGTTTCTTTTTAAAAAGAAGGGCTCCAGTAGAAAAATGATGTGTGCTTACTAAGCTTTATATTCTGCAAAGCATTTTCTCATTTGTTGCATGGAGTGTTGGAATTGAGTTCTCCTTTTCATATTACAGATGTTAATTTTGAAGAAACTATACGAAATAATAAGCTCGTTTTTGTTGATTTCTGGGCAACATGGTGTGGTCCATGTAGAGCGTTAGCGCCAACGATAGATGAGCTAGCACAGGAATATGCTGGAAAAATTTTAATCGGTAAGATTGATGCTGATGGAAATTCTCTTTCTGGTGAGAAATTTGGTGTTTTTAGCATTCCAACAATGATACTTTTTAAAGACGGACAAGAAGTTGAACGACTTGTTGGTTTATGCCCTAAAGATAATATAGTTGCAGTACTTGACAAGTATTTGCAATAAATTTTTTAGTTCTGCATTTTTTCATACATTTTTTCCAGAGTCCAGCGTATGCTTGACTTTAACTCTTTCAAGCGTTCATCGTCAACATTGTGAATTACTATTTCTCGAAGTAAATCCTCTTCCTTTATAATCTCATAAGAAAAAGCTTTACTTGCCTCTAATTGACCAGTGTGTACAAGTTCTACGTCTTTTTCTTTCATTTTATCAAAAACTCTTTCTACCAAAAAATTCTGAAAAGGCGGTGTCTTAACGTTAAACTGTTTACTCTCATCCGGCATTACATGCATAACTTCTTTATTAAAACAAATTAACGCTAATGACTCATCATTCATAGTTTTAAGCGAAAACACCTCATCTCTATCATGAGACAATAACGATGCTGATGCTACAGTTGTTTCTGCTACTGTTACTGTTGGCGATGGCGTTGCTGATGTTGTTGTTATTGTTACGGGTTGCGGGGGCATCGTCGTTATTGTTGGTGTTTCAGGTGTTTCTTGTTTTGGTAGTTCTACTTCTTTTGGTAGATTTAATTGTAATTGTGCCTCTTTTATGTCTCCGCGTTTGAAGCCTTTCTCAAGCAGCATAGTATTTACTATGTCTAATGCCGTTTGAACTTCTCTAGCTTCAGCATTTAACGCTTCAAGCTGGTTCTCTAAACGCTTTTTAAACGCTATAATTGTCTTCATTTTTTCCGAATCTAAAGACATAGGACTCCCTCAACTAACTGTATCTACACTACGCTGCTATTATTATGTTTACTAACCGTTTTTAACATACTTTGACGTTAAGCTTTACTAGCTAACTTGTTGTTATTTGTTTAAGTTGATTTTGATACATTTCTGCAATTTCTTTTGAAGTCGTAGCATCTTGTGGACTTTTATCCGTTCGATATTTCCCCGTAAACCTCGGAAAACGAATTGCCAAACCACTATCTTTACGAATTGAATCTATAGCGCATAGATGAATTGGACTTAATGTAACCTCAGCACCTAAAATTTCCAAAACCACACAGGGCTCAAACCACACTTCAGCTTCCATCATTGACAAAACTCTGGCATGCTTACGCGGCACAACATGATTCTGCAATATAGCATACACATCCCCTATATCCTTATCAGTAAAACCCGTACCACACTTTGTCACAGTTTCAAAAACATCCCTCTCCCTATTATACGCCGCTAACAACAAAGCACCATAAGCACCTGCCCGCTTACCTCTACCATGAAACGCGCCTACTATAACTAGGTCAACAGTATCCGTCATCTCACTCTTATAATCCCGCTTATACTTTATCCACAACCAACCACGACTACCCGCCTGATACACAGACTCTTTAGCTAAAGACTTACAAATTAACCCCTCACAACCACCCGCTATAGACTCCTCAAAAAAACCTTCCAACTCTTTAGGACAACCAACAACTTTTTGCGACGCAATCTGCAACTGACTATTCCTCTCTAAAACCCCCTCCAAGACAGCACGCCTAACAGTCAAAGGCTCACATGTTAAATCCCTACCATCAACAAATAACATATCAAAAACATACAACGAAATAGGATACTGCTCAACAGCCGCCTCTATACCATACTTACGCCTACGATGCATAAGCTCCTGAAAAGGTCTCATATCCCCAGTCTCCAAATCTACAGCAACACACTCCGCCTCAAAAATCACCTCATAAGCCCCTACCCGCTCCCTAATCAACACAGCAACATCCGGATACTGACTAGAAATATTCTCCAACCGCCTCGAATAAAGAACAACCCTATCCCCCTGCTTATGAACCTGAATACGCTCACCATCATACTTATACTCAGCCAAACACTTACCACCAAACTTTTCCAAAATCTCCTCAGAAGAAGACAACCTCTCAGCCAACATCGGACGAATCGGCTCAAAAACCCCAACCTGCAACAAACGCACAGCATCCAAACCCTCCAAAACAAGCAAAGTCGACACCCTACCCAAATCAGAACAAATATTATACGCACGCTCAATAACCCCACGAGCCTCCCTACCACCACCAAACGCAACAGCCAACGCCTCCAACACCGTCATATCCGCAACACCCAAACGCAAATTACCCGTAACAGTACGCATAAGATACTTTGCCTCCTTAGGCGAAGCATCCGAAAGCAAACCCGCAAAAACAGCCGTCTTCATATCCACAGCACCAACACCAGACGTTTTCGCCATTTTATCCAACGATTCATAAACACGCTCAACAGTCAAAGCTTTCGAAAAAAACGTAGACTGCTTCCTATTAGCAAGACAAATCTCCGCAACCTGACCAATATCCCCCGTCCTCTGCAAATCAGCCAACACCTCACTCTCCCTCACCCCAGACGCACGCACAAGCGCCTTAACAGCCAACTTTTCCGCTATACCTATCTCAACACCAACAAAATCCGGATACAACTTACCCTGCGTAAGATAAACAATTATAGACACAACATCCTTAGACGAATTCCTAAACAAATCCACTAAAATATCTATCATCTCAAGACGCTTACTAGTCGCCTCCATTTTCCCATAAGCGTCAGCAATAACGACATAATCCATACTCTTACGACCCACACAAATACTGATAAAGTAACCTATAAAGTAACCCTAACACCAAGTAAAGACCACATAAACAATAGCTAACCCGAAAATAGAAACGAAAACTCAACCTCTAATCAGCTTTAACAAAACCGCCTTAGCCGAGTACAACCTATTCTCTGCCTGCTCATAAATTACGCTACTAGAACTCTCAACAACATCCGCGGCAATTTCATAGTCCCTATGAATTGGCATATCATGCATCACATACGCATTAGAATCCTCTAGCAATTCAGTGTTAATCTGATATGGCATCATTAATTTTATACGCGCCTCTTTCTCATCACAATACTTCGGATCAGTAAAAAACTCCATATCCACCCACGTGTCAGTGTACACAAAATCTGCATCTAAAACAGCTCCCCTTAAATCTAACGTGGACTCCCACAAGCCTGTTTTCCGTGCAGCTTCCAACAGCTCATTGTCCCTAGAGGATTCATTAAAAATGGGACAAACAGTTGTGATTTTTACGCCAGTTTTAGTACACGCCTCAATTAACGAGTTAGCAACATTATTATGTACACCTACATAAACCAGCTTTATCCCTGATAGAGTGCCTTTTTTCTCTTTTATAGTAATTAAGTCTGCTATGGCTTGACTGGGATGATATTTCTCATCACATCCATTGATAACTGGAACGCGGCTAGCTTTTGCTATCTTGTTTAAATCTGAATTGTAAAGTAGTCTTGCCATTATGCAGTCAACATTACGTGATAAATACTGTATTTCATCGGAGATATCTGCCATTGTTAAATTAGTGGTTCTCCAATCCAAAAAAAGACCATGACCACCTAGCTGTGTCATAGCCACTTCAAATGAAACACGTGTACGAGTGGAAGTTTTTTGAAAAATCAAAGCAGCTGTTTTCCCTTCTAAAGCTTTGGCATACTTTTGTGGATCGCTTTTAATTGCTAATGCTGTATCAACTATTTGCACAAGTTCTTGATTAGATAATTCCTTAAAGTTAAATAAATGCATTCTTCCACCTTTAATAATCAAATACTGCGTAGGCATCTAGCAATTATAAGGTTTATGCAACAGCCCGCCTATATCATCCAAATTTTCTGTTCATAAAACAGTTCCCTATTTTTAGCGTACATATAGATCATATTTGAAGACACGAGTAATGGTTTATGTAAAAGCTTAAATTGATAAATTTGGCGATATTGTACATGTTAAAACTTTGAGAGTGTTCACGTTTAGGGAGACGACAGGATTTTTTCATGTTTTTTACCGATTTAGCGGCTCGCTCAAAGAACATGCCCCGTACTTTATCGTGATTTTCAACATTTTGCGACCTT
>JAITBW010000132.1 GCA_031283385.1 Nitrososphaerota archaeon | reverse complement strand
GTTGCAAACAACTATCCAGAACTATCAGAAAACATACAAAACCCCCGAACTGCTGGACAGGAAATAAAACATCATCTACAATCCCTGCCACCAGAAGTAGCCTTTAGCAACTGGCAACGAGCACAAAACCAAGGCAACCTACCAAAAGAGGGACGTATGACCTTCTACCAAAACGCCCGTGATGAAGTAGGCCTAAACAGAGAAACCACTACC
This sequence comes from Nitrososphaerota archaeon, assembly GCA_031283385.1. Taxonomy (GTDB): domain Archaea; phylum Thermoproteota; class Bathyarchaeia; order Bathyarchaeales; family Bathycorpusculaceae; genus Bathycorpusculum. The sequence continues at coordinate 3,844 of JAITBW010000132.1, read as the reverse complement.
GCCATTCAAAACGGTATATACACTCCAAACCTTGAAGCCTTAGATGCATCACCCAGATTTGCAATAGACACCTTCAACACTGGAACAGTAACATCAAAAGGAACCATTGCAAACGCAAAAATCTTCTCTGGAATAGAAAAACTAGGTACATACAATGATTCGCAAACAGTTAGCCGATTAGCAATAGCAGATTTTCGTAACGCCTCACCAGAAGTTTTAGGACAAAAACTTGCCCAAGTCTCAGGCGTAAAAATGACTGAAAAAGAACAAAAAACATATGGTCACGCCATGGCAAAAGTCCGTCACGTAGTAATTAAGCGAAATCCAACCTTAGCTAACAATATGGCATACTATACCATGGGTTATGGAAAAAACCAATTTAGTGAGCTTATGCAGGATGAAAAATTCACTACACAAGCCGTAAAAGATATGGAATCACAGAAAACCAGCGCATGGCTTGCCAACACATTAAATATGAAACAAAGAGATATTCTCGCATCAGAGAGCCTATTTAAAACTGAACCAAAAACAACCATTACAACTAACCCTGCCCCTTCAGTTAGGAACACGACACCACAGATTATTTCACCTAAACAACAACCACGAAATAAACCCGTAACGTTGGCAGAAATGCAAAAACGAGAACACGGAGAAGGAAAACAACAATGGTAAAAACCAGTTGTCATACGTGCATATGCAAATTACGAGCAACTTTTTTAATAGGGTTTCATAAAAGTTAAAAATCTAAAATTAGACAGGTTGTGCTACTTCTATAGAGCCCTTTTGCTCTTTTCTTGCTTGTTCTACAAGTTTTTGAAACTCTAGTGAACCCTGCTTAATTCGCTCCAGTTTTTCCTCAAGTGGAAGATCCTTTGTTTCCTCATAATGCTTTTCACGAATTTTGTGGATCTCTTCAATAAACTTGCTTTCTCTCATCTTCTTCTAAAGCTCCTCTAATAACATTGACGGCGGCACTATTTTTACCTCTCGGAAACCAAATAAGACATTAACGGAATTTACCCTATTAATGGTTTTAATATTGACAAAATGGCGAAAATTCCAACTTACAACACAATCGCAATTGTTCAAAACGCTGCAGGCGATATGGGTTAAATCGTCCAAGCTTTTCTTACTCAACACACCATGTTGCAAATATTTTTGAGCAAGCTCCTCCTGTTGCGGGGTAATTGACACAACAGAATACTTTATCAATGTAATATATTTTAAAAGAGCATCTCTTTTTTCGGTGCTGCACCGATTTATCTCGTCAAAAGCTAAGTCTGATATAATGACTTCGTATTTATCTTGTTGCAACAGTTCCCATAGTTCGTGAGTATCGGCCATTTTTTCGGGTACATCATCGGCTATCAGATGTCCAATTGTTGAAGTGTCCAAGTATATCTTTAACTTTCTCATAATATCATCCTGCTTACATTATATGTGGTTTCTCTAAAAAATCAATCGCTTCTATATTGTACTAAGACATTTTTAGATTGGTATGTTGAATGCGTATAGTAAAAAAGGTTATGTTATGTAGGCTGCTGACTTTGCTTGTTCTTGCTCAAGTGAGGTTACACTTGGCAGGTGCTCTTTTACTTTTTCAATGAAGAGTTTTGCGTAATAGTCTGCCTTTGCATTATCAACTGTGTCTAGTTCAGTGGCCAGATCGTAGAATCTGAAGAGGTCGGGATCATTGAGTAGTTGAGTGACTTTTTTAACTGTGTGGATGTCAAACGATAGTGTTTTTGTTGGTGGCCATATTGCGTGAATACCAAGTTTAGCGCCTAAGGCCTCATATGCTGCTTCAACTGCTACAAAGGCTTTGGATTGTTTTAGGTAGGTATCGGATAAGTTAAGTTGCCATTGAATGTAGGAATCTTTGGTGTTAATTTCTCGTTTCTTTTCTGTGAGTAGGTCATTTTGAAAATTTTCTATCATTGGGTCGCAGTTGAAAAGTTCGGTGTAGAATTCTATTGAGAAGCTTTCGACATCGCATAGTTTTATAACTTCACTTGTTATCCAGCAGGCTGCTCTGTCACCTTTCCATCTGCTATAACAGTATATGCTTGTTAGAGTTACTAGGTAACTTCGCATTTGGTCGAAGAGGTTTTCTTTGGGTGTTGCTTCTTGGAGTTTTTTCTCGGCGTATTCGTAGATGATTTGCGGTACTTGATGGAATATTTCTGGGGTTGGGGCATCCATTTTTTCAAACAGTGTTTGCCAAGGTTTGGCATCATAGTTCATTTTTTCAACAATTAATTTGGCTACATCTCGTAGTTTATTTTGAATTGTTTTGTCGTTTCTCATACGGGCAAGTACGTAATCATGAATAACCCATGATGACCAGTCGTTGTGATTGTGTTCGCGGAGGTATTTGGCAAAAATTTCCTCTGAGGAGAGGTTGCTAAAAATGTATTTTCCTGGCATATACTGGTAGACTATGTGTCTTTGGGCTTGGAGGATTTCCCAGTCTTTTTCCTCGTAGGTTTGGGTGTGGTTGCATTGGGTACAGGTGGTGGTTTTTGTTCGGTCGTCAAATGTAAGTTTGTTGTTTTTGTTTTTACATTTGGTACACCAGTCGCTGTGATCTGTCCATAAGTTGTAGACCCATTCTTCAGATGTTTGGTCTTTTTGTTCAAAGTTAGTGCTCATTTGCGTAGCCTCCAATAGTGGGAGGGTTTTTTGGCTTTTAAACAGAGTCTACACCTTCGTGTTTACTTGATTGCATAATTACACTCCATGTTGCTATATTCTCTAAAGGTTCGAACTCGTCTTGAAATGGTCTCATTTTTTCTCTAAAGTTCATGTACCCTGAAATTAAAAAGAGCATTCTGTTATACACCTTTAAAATTTTCGCATATTTACAGGTGAATAGGCTATTTGCGGAGTTGTTGTATTAGGGCATCTTCTTTTTCTTTGGTTAAGTCGAGGTATCTTGTGAGGGGTATGGTGCACCAGTTTGGGGTTAAAAATATTTGTCCAATTTGCCAATACTGGTTTTGTGCTTGCTCCAAAAGGGTTTTTTGTGTTGGGCTTTTTGGAAGCAGTTGTATGTGGGCTTTTTTGGATTGTTTAGTTGGGAAAACAAGCTTTTCCTCTTCAATTTTTACTATTCTTGGACTAATAACTGCAAAACTGTACTTTAACTCCTCTATAGGTTGCCCCTTTGAGAGTTTTAACATATTATACGCCGCCAAACTGCTTGTTTGTACATGTTGACTGTTATAGTTGCTCCAAGCATTTTTCCAAGCACTATAAAATTGATTTCTAAATCCACTAAACGATACGGGCGACTCTTTTGCTTGTTCTATCCACCATTTAACCATGTTGGGGTACTGATTTAACAAACCATAAGCTTCGCTATCTAGTTTGCACGTAAAGATTTCGGAGAGAGTCAATTTATACAGTTTAATCACTAACGTATGGGTGTGTGTCTTGATTTAAATTGACGACAGTGTAGTCTACGAACGTCATTAACGCCATTTTTAACGTCATTAACGCCATTGTTGGCGTTAATCGTAGCATCAAACCCATCAGCAAACGGGGACGTCACTATCAGAAAATCCTCGCTGCAAACTGAAAACGCTTCTATTGTATGCGTTCAAAATCCTGCCCATTCCCGAACCAAGCTGTTCCACCAAACCGACATCGCGAAATACATGCATAAGCTCGCGATTTCGTGGCATCGAACAGCACTCAAAAAACTCTCACACGATAATTCTGGGGAGATAAATGGCAAGATAAATGGCAAGATAAATGGCAAGATAAATGGCAAGATAAATGGCAAGATAAATGGCAAGATAAATGGCAAGATAAATGGCAAGATAAATGGCAAGATAAATGG
>JAITBW010000078.1 GCA_031283385.1 Nitrososphaerota archaeon | reverse complement strand
ATCTTTTGTGTTAAAAACAACATCTCTAACACTTTCAAGAGACTGCCCATAATGAGAAAAAGCCCGCCCCTGCCTAATAGGAGTCTCATTATAAATTCGCCATATACCTTCAGCTAACATATCTGACGGTTTAACAACTTCCACTTTTACCCCACATTTCTCAGCTTTACGAACCATATTACGAGTTTTTTTACCAATTTTCTCCCACCAACAATCAAATGTGTCTATATGAAGTAATGCAATATTGTCCTCTGTTTTTATCCACTTATATGAAGATGTAAACTTGAGAGAACTACACCAACTCCTTTCAACAAAAGTGAAAACATCTATGTCTCTATCTTTTAATTTACTCCAAAAACTCTCAGATAAATTCACATCTTTAACATATTCAAACTGTTCTGAATACCTGCAAATTTTTATAAACCCTTTTTCCCGTACACCTAACTCTGCTAATTCACCATCAACATTCAAAAGCTCACTTAAAACCTCATAATATGGTCCTCTGGGATTGAATTTACCTCTCCTAAACAGCCAATCTGGATGTATGTGTATTACTTTATTCTCTGTTATGCTCTCCTGTGCTATTTTACGGGCTTCTTCTGTAGATTTGGTGTAACAGACTCTGTCCAGACTGAGAGTAGGAAAATCCCAAAAATCCTGAAGCAGAAAATTTTCTGGCACAGGTACTCTTGCCTGCCCAAGTTTTCTTCTCCATATAATTCTGCCTAAAAGTCGCTCAGTGCCGTGTATAGTATAGTAGCGTAGTTTTTGGTTAGTGAGTCTTTCTAAAGCCTCCAACTCTTTATACGGATTAACCGCTATGTGTAGTGCAGTCTCGTGTCTTTCAGGTTTCATTAAGTCTAGCATTTCTTGGTCTGGTACGGTTAGAGGTGTAAAGAACCAATAAGCCATTATTTCTTGTTGGGTTTCGTTTACCATTTTAGCAATAATTTTGCTATTCTTTAAGTAATCTTTTTTTGGTCGAATTTTGAGTGCCGTGCAAATTAGGCTCTTGTTTCTTGACGGATAAGCATAATCAACATCTAACCGTATTTTTATCATGAAATACCGTAATGTACTGAACTGTGGTTCTTGTTATAAGTTTTGTCATGTAAAGGGTAAATATGCTAAAGTTTATTTCATAGTGTTACTTTGATAATGTCATTATAATTATAGGGAACACAAAAAATGCGTAGTGAGATACACGATAATTTGCAACAGGTTGTGACCAAAAAAGTTCTTGTTGTTCATCCATATCTTAATGATGTCCTTCGTGGGAGCGAAGAAGTACTGGTTAAAATTCTAGAAGCGTTAATTGACTATGGTCACGAGGTTTCTTTACTTGGTGAATTGCCTTCGGGAAGTATATTTGATAATTTACTGCTTTCAAATATTAAACAGATTCCTTATGGTTCTGAAGAAAACATTAAGCCTAAACGATTTCAAGCATATAGGCGCTACTTATTTGGGCACTCTAAACTGAAGAATAATCTGTGCAAAGAAGTGGGCGAAATGGATTTGGAAATTAGCACTCGAGATACAATGTTTTTTATTGGTGCAGGTAAAAAGTGTGTTGCGTATGTGCATTTTCCAGAAAACTTGACTCGTTTGCAAAAACCTAACCTTAAGCATCGTTGGTTTTGGAAACTGTTCTATTTACCAATTATTCTTCAACGTACTCGGCAGATAAAAGACATTGATTTGTTGATATGTAACAGTCCTTACACTAAGGACGCTATTATGGATCATTGGGGGCGTGATGCTGAAGTAGTTTATCCCCCTGTTGATATCAAAGATTTTCAGCCGTTGCAGAAAGAGCCTTTGGTTGTTACGGTAGGATGTTTTGCTCCAAACAAAAATTTTGAGATGGTTACTCAAGTTGCTAAACAAATGCCTGATGTCAAGTTTGTAATAGCTGGTCGCAAAGAATTAGTTGATCCATATTATGATAAAATAGCTACGCTAAAACCTGATAATGTGGAATTGATTGCTAATGCTACACGTGATGATGTTTCTGCTTTGTTAGGTAAAGCAAAAATTTATCTAAACAGTTGCGTCAATGAAGCCTTCGGTATAAGTGTAGTTGAAGCTATGGCTGCGGGGTGTATTCCGGTTGTGTATAATAGAGGTGGACCTAAAGAAACTGTGGGTAGTTATGGTTTTCTTTATGATGATGTTGAAGGATGTGTAAAAGCTATAGGTGAAGCATTGCAAAGTAAGATTGAGATTAGTGATGTTGTTGAGCGATCAAAAATGTTTAGTTCTGATGTTTTCAAGAAAAATTTTATTGCGACTTTGATGGAAAGAGGTTTTTTATAGTGCCTCTCTTTTTGTTTTTACTTTTTTACAAAACAATCCGTTATAGTATGTGAAATTATGTTGTCTGTTCTGTGTTTGTTGATGTTTTTACAGTTTTCCAAAATTGGTTTTTGCTAATATATGAAAGATGTCATTGTGTATAGCAATATGAGAAAAGTTTTACCATATGTTTTTTGTATTGTTTTTTAATGCAGTGTTGTAAGTGCTTATTATTGGGTATTATCTTTTCCCGAAAGTACTTCCGCTATATAAAACCTCTAATAGACCTCCTCGGAATTTATAAATATTTGGTTTGTGTTTGTTTTGAGTAATGAGTGTTTATTTAATGACAGGTAGCTTAGATCGGTATGAAAAAGCGTTAAAATTAAGTGATGAGAGTTTTAAACAGGTTATTGGGGTAAAAAAAGAAACCTTTGA
>JAITBW010000172.1 GCA_031283385.1 Nitrososphaerota archaeon | reverse complement strand
CAAGGTCGCAAAATGTTGAAAATCACGATAAAGTACGGGGCATGTTCTTTGAGCGAGCCGCTAAATCGGTAAAAAACATGAAAAAATCCTGTCGTCTCCCTAAACGTGAACACTCTCCTGTTGTTTTTATCGTTATGTTTTGTTACCGCTTAGGCTTTAAGTACGTTATAGTTTGAGGCTTTTTGTAGTCGGTTCATAATTGCTAGACCCATTCCGTCTGTAGGTACGCTTTCTGCCAAAATTATATCAACTGGGCTTTCGTTAAATTCACGTAGTTTTTTAAACAGGTTATTTGCAATTGTGTCAAGGTTCAATCGGCTTCCCATTGATTTTACCGTATTCATGGTGGCGTATTCTTTTTGGGTTTCATCAGTTGCTAATATGCCTATTTTTTTGCCTTCACGTCTATATTGTTCTGCTAAAGTTGTTATTTTTGAAATTATATCTTGGATTGCCCCGTCAATTAGTAACATTTCTGCGTTTGGCGCGTAATGCTTATGTAACATGCCAGGTGAGCGAGCTTGTTTAATGTCAACATTTTGTTCAGAGTTAATAATGCTATGATGTAACAGTACATTGGGTAATATTGCCTGGATATCCTCAAAAGTTGTTGCGCCAGGTCTTAGTAATAACGGTGGATCAATGCTTAAGTCTAAAACGGTAGATTCTACGCCAATGTTTGTTGGACCTCCGTCGAGTATGGCGTCGATTTTGCCGTTTAGATCGGTGTAAACATGTTGAGCGGTGGTTGGGCTGGGTTTTCCTGAAATGTTTGCGCTAGGTGCTGCGATAGGTGTGCCGCTTTGTTTTATTAGAGATAACGCGATTTTGTTTTTGGGCATTCGTATTGCGACTGCGTCCAAGTTTGCAACTGTTTCTTTGGGTATGATGCTGGCACGTTTGAATATTAGTGTGAGTGGGCCGGGCCAGAATTTTTTCATGAGTATTTCAGCGTTTTTGGGTACTTCTTTTGTAAGTAGGTTGACTTGGTAGGTGTCTGCTATGTGTATGATTGGGGGGTTGTCCATGGGTCTGTTTTTGGTTTTGAATAGTTTTAGAATTGTGTTGCTATCTAATGCGTTTGCGCCTAGACCGTAGACGGTTTCTGTTGGGAAGGCGACTAGTCCGTTTTTTTGGATTATTTGTGCGGCTGTTTGAATTTTTTCAGGCTCTGGGTTTGTGGGGTTAATTTTGAGTAGGAGTGTTGTTTTAGGATTGTTGGCCTGATTTTTGTTCATGTTTTCCGCCTTCTGTTTAGAGGTTCATTTTGTGATTTCTATAAATATGCTTTTTTAAACTATTTTTTGTTTCCTATAGTTGTAATTTTTTGGGTTTCATATATTGTAAGTTTAGTTGGAGAAATGGTATAGTTATAATTTTTTGGTGTTTTGTGGTTTTGGCATTTTATGTTTGGTGGGGGTCGTTGTGGTTTTTTGATAAAGCTTTAAAGCCGTCAATTGGTAAGATGTAAGTGATTTTTATGGTGAATAATACAAGTGTGCCGATGTTGGATTGGCTTGAGCAGCGGGGTATTACTATGCGGGATCTTGTTGATGCTGCGCTTGAGATGTATGTGCCTCATCCGGGTATTGAGACGCCGCAGAAGGCGGCTAAGGTGTTGGAGGAGGAGATTTTGGTTGCTTTGGGTGATCCGAATGTTGCGACTTTGATTACTGCGGCTTTTCATGCTCAGGATGATGCTGAGAAGGGTTTGATTCCGGGTTTGTCTATGGAGTATTTTTTGGGTCGTCCGGGTTTGGTTGCTGATGAGTTGTTTGGGATTGCTATTTCTACGTATATTGCGGGGGCGAAGGGTATGTTTGAGTATGTTCGTTTTGATCAGGCAAAGCCGGGTATTCTTAAGAGGTTGGGACCGTTGACAAATGATCCTATTGGCGCGTTGATTGCGGGGGCGTCTTCGAATATGTATACTCGTGCTGTTAAAGGCGAAGTTGATGTTTAGCTTCGTTTTTTTATTTGCGTTTTAATTTGTTGTTGTTGTTGGGTTTTTAGTCTGTTTGTTTGTTTGGGTTTTTGTTGGTTGTTGTTGGTGGTGGTTTACCGTAACTTTATAATATTTTGGTGTTTGAGGTTATGGGGTTGGTTTCATGGGTTTAACGCGTTTGTGTGTTGTGTCGAATGTGTTTCTGCCGTCGGTTGGTGGGATACAGAATGTTATTTATGAGCAGGGTAGGAGGCTTCTTGGGGAGGATTTTGATGTTAAGGTTGTTACGAGTAGGTTGCAGTCTTTGAGGGAGTATTCTGTTTGTGGTTTGGGTGTTGAGTGTTTTGAGTCTATGAATTTGGGTTTTCGTTTGGGTATTCCGTATCCTATTCCGTCTGTGTCGAGTTTTTCGGTGTTTTCTAGAAATGTTAGGAATTGTAAAGTGGTTCATGCGCATGGTCATCCGTATTTGTCGTCTCTTTTGGCGGGTAGGTTTGCGAGGTTTTATGGTAAGCCGTTTGTTTTGACGCAGCATAATACGTTTATTGATTATGCTAATGTTTTTAATTATGTTGAGAGGGTTAATGATTTAATTGTTGGTAGAGAGTCGTTAAGGTTAGCGGATAAGGTGGTTGTTGTAAGTAATGCTACTAAGGAGTATGTGTTAAGTTTAGGTGTGAAGTCTAGCTGTGTTGAGGTGCTTCTTAATGGTGTGGATTTGGATCGTTTTAAGCCGTTGTTTGAGGTTAGGGAGGCGATGCGTAAAAGGTTTGGTGTTTTGGGGGATGTTAGGGTTGTTTTGACTGTTAGGAGGTTAGTTTATAAAAATGGTGTTGATACTTTTGTTGAGGCTGCGCGTGTTGTTGTAAAGGATATGGGGCAGTGTAATGTGCTTTTTGTAGTTGTAGGTAAGGGTCCTGATATGGAGAGTATTCAGAGGCAGATAGTGAGTATGGGTCTTGAGGAAAATGTTTTGTTAGCGGGTTTTGTTGCTGATAGTGATTTGTCTTCTTATTATAATATGGCGGATTTGTTTGTTTTGCCTTCGAAGTCAGGTGAGGGTTTGCCGTTGGTGGCTTTGGAGGCTATGGCGTGTGGTTTGCCTGTTGTGGCTACGGATGTTGGTGGGATAAGGGAGGTTATGGTTAGGGGTTTTGGGAAGCTTGTTCCTGCGGATAGCCCGGGGGTTTTGGCGGAGGCGATTGTTGATTTTGTAAGTGTTGATAATAGTAGTGGTGATAGGTGTGGTGGTGAGTTGCGGGCGATTGTTGAGGAAAGTTTTAGTTGGGATAGGAATGTTGCGCGTTTAGTGGAAATATACGAAGAGCTTATTTAAGTTAATTAATATAGACAGTAATTTGTCAGTATAGGAAAGATGTGAATGACTTCAAAGGTAGAATTAGTATCAATAGTGATTCCGGCACTTAATGAGGCGGGGAATATACTGGAAGTTGTAACGACTATTCATAAGGAGTTAAAGTATCCGAATGAGATTATTGTTGTTGACGGGAATTCTACTGATGGTACCCAAGATGTTGTTAGGGGTACTGGTTTTTGTAGGTTGATAATTGAGCCTCGGCGTGGGTATGGGCGTGCGTTGAAGACGGGCATGGAGAATGCTAAGGGTAACGTTATCATAATGGTAGATGGCGATGGTACTTATGAGGTGAGGCATATTGGGCGTATGCTTGATAAAATGGTAGAGGACGATGCTGATTTGGTTCTTGCTACGCGTATGTATGATCCGAATAAGGCTATGGGTTTTTTTAATTTTGTTGGTAACAAGATTATTACTTTCTGTTTTGATTTTCTATACAGTCAATATCTTAGCGATACACAGTCCGGATTTAGAGCCATATCACATGACGCTATGGATAATGTAAAGCTTGTTGAGGGGGATATGGCTTTTGCAACAGAGATGCTTATCAAGTTTACAAAGAAAAATTACAAAATAGTCGAGGTTAAAAGTACATATAAAATTCGCATATATGGTAAGCCTAAATTGCAAAAGTTTAAGTCGACAATAGAAATTTTCACTACAATGGTTAAAGGTTTAGTAAATAAGTGACCCCTATGGAAAACAGTGACGACCAAGAAGCTGTGATAAAATTTGAAGTAAGCAGTGTTAAAAAATTAGTTACACGATTAGCGGTGCTTATTGTCGTCTGTAGCATCATTATAGCAAGTGTTATCATGTATGCGCCTCGCTCTGAGGGGTATAACGAAATGTATACAAAAGTTCAAAACCAGACAGATAACAGTCCTACTCAGAGCCATGTTATTGACCAGAACAGCGTTTTTGATGTCCAAGTCGTTGTTGTGAACAATAAACCCGTTTTGGGTAATTACCAAGTTCAAGTAAAAATTGCCAAAGATACCTTTAGTTTTCCAGTAAATGTACCTGCGCATAAAGTTTACGAGTTTACACTAGATTCTAAACAGTCATGGAATTATCAAGTGCCAGTGACTTTAGGTGAAAAGGGAGACTTTAGTGTTGTGTTTGAGCTTTTTGCTGAAAATGAAGGAGTTTATAGATTCACTGATATTTACTGTGTCCAACACGTTACCGTAATTTAAAAAAAAATTGTTTAGTCAATAGTTATTGTTGTTCTTTGCTTGCTTTTTGCTGTTGTTCTATGTACTCTTTTTCGATTTGTACTCTATGTACATTATTGTATGCACAGAATGGTATGATCTTTTTGTCAGGTGTAATATAATGAACCACACAACGTCGAACCCTGTTAACATCAAAATTGTAGGAGTCCATAAATGCCATGCAGCCTAACAGGAATATTCGGTGTCTGATTTTTCCCAGTGAAGCGTATGAAGGAGATATATGCATGCGTAAAATGCTGTTAAGCAGTGTAAATGTGCCAACTTCTTTTGTGACTGCTAACATGCGCATAGATAGCATGGCACCCATGAATAGTGAAGTGATCAGAGACATTTTGCCTTTTGATTCAGCGTTTTCAGCGGTTTTCCGTATATAATTGAAGAATTTATCAAAGTTTACGAATTGATTAATTGGGAACATTTTACCGCTTTTTGAGACGTATACCCAGTTTACTATACCGCATTGTGGGCTGCAGCTAAATAGTGGCCAGGGTTTTTGCATGAATTTTCGCATTATTTTGATGGGTGATGTCATTACTGACATGGGGTATAGGTCGGTTGTTTTTATTTCGCCGTTTGTTTGTTTTTCTACGTCTTCTGCGAAGCTCCATTCGCGGAAGTTTTCGCGGAATGGGTTTTCTGTTGCTCTTCCGGTGAAAGCTATGGGTTGGAATATTAGGCCTCGGATGATGTCGGTGTTTTTGGCTGCGAATCGTATCATGTCGCCGACTTCGTTGTCGTTTAGGCTTTTCATTAATGTGTTAACTAGAATGATTTCTATATCGTGTTTGCGGCAGACTTCTATGGCTTTTAGTTTGATATCTACGAGGGGTAGTCCGCGGATTTTTTTGTTAAAGTTTTCGTTGAAGCTATCGAAGGATAGGTAAACTATGTTTAGTCCGTTGTCTTTAAGTTGTTTAGCTAATCCGGGTGTGTCGACGAGGTGTGTTCCATTGGTTGCTAGTATAGTCATGAATTTTAGGCGGTGTGCGGCGGCTATTATTTCTGGCATGTCTTCGCGTTCTAGGGGTTCTCCGCCTGAGAAGAGTATGGCTGGAGGTTTGGGGTTTGTTTTTGCGGCAAATTCTAGCATGTCTATGAGTGCTTCTTTTGTTGGTTCATAGTCATGGTCTTGGTTTGGAAATGTTGAGAAGCATACTGCACATTTAAAGTTACAACGTTTTGTTACATCGATTACGCCTATTACTGTTCCTGACGCGTGGTTTTGACATGTCTCGCAGACGTATGGGCAGCCTTCGGGGTTTTTTGGCGCGTTATGGTCGCCGAGGTATTGGAAGCTATCGTATTTTGCCATGTATTCGAATATTGGTTTGCTTTGCCAGTGTGTTGCGTCGAATTCGCCGTGTTCGGGGCATTGTTTTGTGATTTTTATTTGTCCTTTTTGTTCGTATAGTTGTGCATCGATTTTTTTTTGGCATTCGGGGCAGATGCTTTTTGTTTTGCTCATTATAGTATTCCAGCTATTGTTTCAACTATCAAAGCTATTGGGAGAAGAATCATAGACATTGTAACCATACGTTCGTATTTACGTATGTTTTGTATTGTTGACGCGGATAGTGTGAGGCGTATGGAGGAGTAGATTAGTAGTATGCTCCATATGAGTATGAAGGGTAAATAGTATAGTGTAAAGCCTATATGTCTTGAGAGTTTTCCGATAAGGTATGGAAGAGGGGCGAGTATGCCTGTGAGGAAGAAAAATAGTGCGCCTATTTTGGCTGCATTTATGCTGCCGATTTTTTGTGGTAATGTGGGGTAGCCTACTTTTGTGTCGCCCTCTAAGCTTAGGATGTCTCTTAGTACGTTTCCGCCTATTGTACCAAAGGCTATGGGGTAGAGGCTTAGGGAGATAAGGGTGATTTCGCTAGGTACTGATGCTGCTGCTTGACCGAACATGAATGCTGTTCCTGTTAGTATGCCGACTAGTATGTTTGCTGCGAACCCAGATTTTCGTTTGATAAGGTATGAATATAGAAGTAGTAGCATTGAGTCTATAGCGATTATGGTAAAGCTGAGCCAGCCTAGAAAGTATGATAAGATTAAGCCAGCGGTAAAGAGTGTGCTAGATATTGCTATTACTTGTTTGAGTGTTAATGCGCCTGCCGGTATGGGTCGTTTGGGTTTTATTACTGCGTCGCTTTCGCGGTCGAAGTAGTCGTTTATTGCGAATCCTGCGCTGGTAATAAAGGCCATGGAGAGAAAGATAAGTAGCATTTGCTGAGGTGCAATCATGCTTTTTGTTATGGCAAAAGCTGTTAGAAGAGATAGCCCGCCTGTCATTAGCCAGTAGGGCATTCTTAGGAGTGTAAATAGACCCTTTACGGGTGATGTGCTCATGTGATAATTTTCCTCTCGGTAACAATTTCTTTTATATTATCTTCAAGTGTTACTTTAGGTTGCCAATTTAACTCTTTCTTTGCATTAGTGATGTCAAACCATATTTTGGTTACGTCACCTGGCCAAGAAATGTTAGTTGTAGTTACACTAGTTCTATTTTGCAGGTTAAGTATGGCTAATATCATGTTTGAAAGTTCAAGTATGGATGTTGTTTTTCCGAATCCGATGTTGTAGACTTTGCCGTTTACGGTGGTCATTGTGCCGATTTTTATTAATGCGTCTACTACATCGGAGACATGTATAAAGTCGCGGCATTGCTGTCCTGTGCCGATTATTTCTAGTTTGTCTGGGTTGTTTGCTATTTTATTTAGAAAGTCATGTATTACGCCGTGGCATCTGGGGCCATATACGTTGGCGAATCGTGTGATAGTAATGTTAAGACCGTATTGTTCACGGTACATTTGGCAGTATTGTTCTCCGATGACTTTGGATAGACCATAGCATGAAAAAGGATGGAAACCATAGCTTTCCGGTGTTGGAAATGTTGGTGGATTGCCGTATACTGCTGCGCTGGAGGCAAAAATTACTTTTGCATCGTCTTTTCGCGCTTTTTCAAGTACACATAGGGTGCCTTTTGCGTTTGTGTTAAAGTCATCCATGGGGTTTTCCATGGAGTATGGGACTACGACTTGGGCAGCTAAATGGTAAATTACGTCCATTTTTTCTTGGGCGTATAATGTTTCAGTGTCCAAGATGTCGCCTTTTATGAATTTGGCTTTAGGTACGTCTGTTACGTTTTCTATTTTTCCTGTTGACAAGTTGTCATATATTGTAAGGGTGTCTGTAAAGTTTGAAAGTGTTTTAGATAAGTGGTAGCCGATGAATCCGGCGCCGCCTGTGACCATTATTTTTTTGTTATCGAGTTCTGTCATGTAAATCACGATAAAGTCTATATTATCTAGTCTGTAGTTAAGTTATATGTCACAGTCGAAAGCCATAAAAACCTTTAGGGATTTGCTTGCGTTCTTAACTATAATTCCTATGGGTGGGAAGGAGGATTTTGTTTTAACGTCGGCTGAGAATATGTATCTTTTTCCTGTGATTGGCGGGTTTATAGGTTTTTTAGCTGGGGTATATTTTGTTTGTTGTAATTTTATTCTTAAGTCTCTGTTTGGGGTAATTAGTGGTTTTGTGGTTTTGCCTTTTGTTGATTTTTTTGTAAGTTTTGCTTCTGCGGCTATGGCTGTGGCGTTTTTGTTGGTTATAACTGGGCTTCAGCATTTTGATGGTTTAATTGATTTGGGTAATGCGTTGGGGCGTCGTAGTGAGCAGGATAGGAAAATGGCGGCTCATGCGTGGAATGTTAATTATTCTGGGGCGGTTTTTGCTATTGTTGTAGAGTTTGTTGCGGTTTTGGGTTTGTTTTTGTTGGTTCCATATTTTGAGAGTGTGTTTGTTGTTTTTGCGTTGTTTGTTTCTGCTGAGGTTGCGGCGAAGCTTGCTATGGTAACTCTTGTTTGGATTGGGAAGTCTACTCATAAAGGGTTGGGTTCTGTTTTTTTGAAGATGGCGAAGAAACGGTTGAATTTTGTTGCGTATGTTATTTCTGTGTTGTTTGTGTTTGTGCTTTGTAGTTTGGCTGTTAGTGTGTTTTTTGGGGTTTTGGGTGTTGTTTTGGTGTTTGTAAGTGTTCCTGTTGCGTTTGTTATGTGTAAGGTGTCGGATAGGGTGTTTGGTGGTGTTTCGGGTGATGTTATTGGGGCGACTAATGAGGTGTCGAGGGCGGTGTTTTTGGTGTTGTTTGTAGGGGTGTTGATGCTAGTTTTATGACTGTTTCTGCTTTAGTTATGGCGGGTGGTAGGGGTTCGCGTATGAATTCTTCTGTGGAGAAGCCGCTTGTTGATGTTTGTGGTAAGCCTGTTATTGCGTATGTTCTTGATGCTTTATTGTGTGCAGAGTTGGTGGATGATGTGTATGTTGCTGTGACTGAGCGGACTCCGTGTACTGTTAGGTATGTTGAGGGTTTGCGGTTGAAGAGTGTTGTAACGCCTGGGAAGGATTATGTTTCGGATATGGGTTTTGCTGCTCAGGTGTTGGGGTTGGGAAAGTTTTTGGCTATTGCGGCGGATTTGCCGTTGGTTACGGGTGGGATTGTTGATGTTATAGTTTCGCGTTATGAGTGTTGTGGTAAGCCTGCGTTGACTGTGGCTGTGCCTGTTGAGACTAAGAAGCATTTTGGTATGAGTGTTGATTATTCGTTTAAAATGGGTGCAAGTGATGTTGTGCCTACGGGTATTAATGTTATTGACGGGGCGAAGCGTTATGGTGATGAATTGTTGGATCAGGATATTTTTTTGTTGGATAAGGTAGAGTTAGCGGTAAATGTAAATACGCCTCAAGAGTTGCAGATAGCAAAGAACCTGTTGTTAGCTAATCGGCAGAAAAATGTGTGACGTTTAAAATTGTGGTGCTCAGGTGTTTTTGTGGTTGGTTATTGTTGTGTTAGGGAAATATTTAACATCCTCTGCTTGTCAAATATAGTTTAGTGTTAAAGTTAACGTCGTAGGAGAGGTTGTTGTATGAGTATACTTAGTTATGATAGTTTTTGGAATGTGATAGTTAGTATGCCAATGACTAAAAAGATGTTACAGTTATCTCTTCGTAAATGTGATGCCTGTGGTCGTACTGTTCTTGAGGCGGCGTTGGATGATTATTGTAACAAGACGGTCTGTCGTTGTGGGAAGTGTAGTGTTCTTTATAGTAGGGTTATTGCGTTTTGGATAGAGTTTTTGCGTAGGGCTTTGGGTTTTAGGCGGGCGAAAGTAGAGCAGTTGTTGTCTGATAGGTATGCTCGTAATGCGGTGTTGAATCTTGTAGAGTCTTTTGAGCATTTTGGTATTAGGAAGCCTATGGCGTTGTGTGCGCCTTTTTTGGTTGTTTGGGATTTTACGCGTAAGTGTAATCTTCGTTGTAAGCATTGTTATTCGAATAGTGGTGATATAGCTGAAGGGGATGGGGCAGAGCTGTCTACGGCGCAGGCGTTTGATGTTATAGATCAGCTTGCTGATGCGCATGTGACGGCTTTGGCGTTTAGTGGTGGGGAGCCTTTAATGCGTGAGGATTTTTTTGAGGTGGCGCGTTATGCTGCTGATAGGGGTTTGTATGTTTCTCTTGCGTCGAATGGTACTCTGTTAACTAGGGAGAATGTTCAAAAGTTGAAGGAGGCGAGGGTTAACTATGTGGATATAAGTATAGATGGTGCTTCTGCTAAGACGCATGATGATTTTCGTGGTGCTGAGGGTGCTTTTGAGAGGGCTATTGTGGGGCTTAGGAATTGTGTTGAGGCGGATATTTGTGTGTGTATAGCGACCACCGTTGGTAAGAATAATTTAGCAGAGTTGCCGGGTATTATTGATTTAGCAGAGCGTTTGGAGGTGGAGCGTTTTACTTATTTTAATTTTATACCTGCGGGTAGAGGTAAAGATTTTGTGGATCAGGATCTTTCGCCTCAGGAGCGTGAGGACGCTTTGAGGTATTTGTTGAATCGTATGTCGTCGGGTTGTAAGACGACTATTTTGGCGACTGCTCCGCAGTTGGCGCGTGTTGCGGCTCAGTGTCAGGGTTTGTCAGGTACTGGGGAGGTTACTTTGGCGTTGGCGCATATGCAGACTGTTCGTGTTACAAAGAAGGCTGTGCCTTTAGGGGAGTTTATAGGTGGCTGTGGTGCGGGTAGGTTGTATTGTTCTATTTCGCCTTATGGTGATGTGCGGCCTTGTGTTTTTTTGCCGTTAAATGTTGGTAATTTAAAATTGCGGCGTTTTAAGGATATTTGGCTTAATGCGTCTCTGTTTAATGCTTTTCGTAATAGGTATAATTTGAAGGGTTCATGTGGTATGTGTGATTTCAAGTTTATATGTGGGGGTTGTCGTGCGCGTTCTGCGGCGTATCATGAGGGTGATATGTTAAATGGTGATCCTGGTTGTATTATGGGAGTGAAAAGTGGAGATGTCGCTGTTGGAGTCTAAAAGGTCTGCGGTAAAGGTTTATCGTGCTAGTGATACGTCTGTTTTGGATGTTTTAAAAGAGGCTGTTTCTGATGGTCGGTTGTCTGGTAAGAGGGTTTTTGTTAAGCCGAATTTGAGTCATCCTGAGTTTTTGCCGGGTGTTGTTACGGATCCTGTGTTGACGGGTGATTTGATAGGTTTGTTGCGTGATAGGAATTGTGAGGTTGTTGTAGGGGAGTCGGATGGTTTTAATTATCCGTGTCACGCCGCTTTTGATAGGACGGGTATGCGTAGGGCTGTTGAGAAGGCGGGTGGGTCAGTGGTTAATCTTTCTGAGGATAGGGTGGTTGAGGTAAAGTTTAAGGGTTCTTCTTTGTCTTTGAAGCGGTTGTTTTTGCCTAAAACTGTTATGGACGCTGATGTTGTTGTGGATTTGCCGTTGATGAAGACTCATGAGTTTATGGCGTACAGTGGGGCTATTAAGAATTTGTTTGGTTGTATTCCCAGCTGTAAGCGTATTTTTTTGCATCCGTATTTGCCTGAAGTTTTTTTCAGGCTCTACACGCTGCTTAAGCCTGTTGTAACGGTTATGGATGCCCGTGTGGGTATTGAGGGCAATGGACCGACTAAGGGTAAGCCTGTTAATATGGGTCTTCTGTTAAGTAGTTCAGATGCTTTAGCGTTAGATGTTGTAGCGGCTAAAATTATGAAGTTAAACTGGAAAGACACATATCTTAATTATGTTGCCAGAAGAACTGGTTTTCAAGAGTCCTCTATAGTGGAGGAGGGTGTTCCAGTTTCAGCTGTTGCGCGTCGT
>JAITBW010000005.1 GCA_031283385.1 Nitrososphaerota archaeon | reverse complement strand
TAGTCTCAGATGAAGCTTTTGCAACTATAAATATTGAGACAAACGGGACTTTTGAAACGTGAAATTATCGTATTTCACCCAACACAAATAGTCAAGTTATTTCATGACAAATCCTATATTTGAAAAGACTGAAACAGATACAACAACTAGAAGAAAAAATGAAAAAAGCGAGTTTTAGTTAGATAGATAAACCCCGGAAATTTAGTAGGTACTATATTATGGTTTTATTGATTGACCTGTGAAGCCTATTCAGGAGTCAGGGATTATACCAATTAAGACATCAGGAATGAAACCGTTGCTGGGGTCACCGCCAATAGGAATAAGGGTGCTACCTTCAGCAGGGTAAAGAATCATTGTTGGTAGACCTGCCTCTTCAACGTTAGATGTATCTACGCTTTTATCATTACTTGGTGATGTATCTTGGGCTGTAGCACCCATTCCCGGTGCCATGTTCGATAATAGCAGAACAGAGATAAGCCCAATTGTTACGACAAACACGCATAATGACATTATTTTCTGTTTATTTTTCATTTTTCATTTTTCACAGTCATCATTTGTTTTTTCACTATTTCATAGTTCTCTAAGGTAAATATATCTCTCCCTCGAGAACATTATTTTTGTAAAGTGATATCTTTAAGAACACCCTAAAACTTTTGTCTTAGAAATAAAAACAGCCACTTTATTGCCAAAAACTATAGAGACAAAAAAGTAAATTGTGCTAATTCTTAGAAAGATACATAAAAAAAAAGTATCACAAATCACTATTTATTTTTTGTTAACACAAATGCTTATCTAACAAAAATTGCTAAAAATAATTGTTATCATCCATAAGAAGTTTAGGGCCAACATCAGCTAAGACGGGTATACTTTCTGGATGGATAAATTGGGCAATATTTTTGTCAAATAATATGTTAGCGTTCGCTGGAAATTCTTCATCGCCATCCCAGAAGATAAACTGCAAAGAAATAAGGGGAAAAGCGTTAACGGTAAAGCCTACATCGCTATACGAGTTTATTTGTCCACCCATATCATTAGCTCGTTTTTTAAGAAGCCCTGTTTTTCTATTAAAATATGCAGCAAATGGTGTAATTGTTGTTTTTTGGTATGCAGGCTCAAAGTCAGCGCACTCGCGAATGTCACGAAATGCGACCATGCTGCCTGAATTTTTAGCGTCTGATTTATGAAAATATAAGTGATGTAGTATCAAAAGTTTTTCGTGATAGTGATCACAATTTTTGTATAATGGACAAATTATGTCTGCGGTGCACCTATTTATTGTAAAGTGGCGGTTGAAAAATGGTATGTGTATTTGGTTTTCGTCGTATTTGAGGTGTAGTTTTTTTGCTATTTGAGGGTGGTCTAATTTGAGGAATAGGTTTTGATAATGTGTATATAGTCTTTCATAGTTTGAGGTTGTCATAAGATTTTCTTAGGGGTTAATTATAAGGTGTGTTATGTGTTTTGGGTTGTTTGTCGGCGTTTTCGGAATAGTATGAATACGTGTCCGCGTACTTCGACAAGCGATGCTTCTGTTTGGGTTGCTGCTTGTGTGGCTATTGTTTGTGCGGTGTTATCGTCTGTTAGTGCGGCGGGTAGTATTTTGATTTTTACCATTTTGTTTTTTTGGAGTTGTTTTTCGATTTCTGTTGCTAGTTGTGTTGTTAGGCCTTCTTTGCCTATCCATATTGTTGGGTTTTCGTCTTTTAGTACGTGTTTAACGTGGCGTTTCATGCGGGATGTTAGTGGTTTGCTCGTTTTTTGTGTTCTCCTTTTTGTTGTTTTTTATAGGTATACGTGAAGTATATCCGCAGTTTAAACATGTTGCTACTATGTGGGGTTCTCTTTTTTGTTGTATACGTACTCTATTGTTGTGTCCTGTGATAAGTAATGTTTTGCAGTGTTTGCATATGTGGCGTTTGTATTTTTGGTTTATGGGGAGGCGTGCGGCCATGGCTATTTTTTGGGCTGTTTTTATGTATTTCGTTGCTAATGCAGGGTTTGTTTTTCCTATAAGGTTTGCTTGTTCAAATAGTATGGCAATACGTTGTTGAGCGATTTGTTTTATGTTTAAGGGTTGTATGTTTTTCACGTGTAATACCTAACTATCTAATTGTTATGCTTAGTTATGTTTAAACATGATGCTAATGTGTAACGCAAATATGTCAGGCACTATTTTTAGCATTGTTCTATCTAGAAAATGCCTTACACTCTTGTGTAGTAATATACTGTTAAGAGTGTGTTAGTAGATGAGATGTTTAAATTAAAGTTGGATTATAAAGAAGCGTTTCATAAAGCCTACCAAGTAGAAGTACACCTCTTCAAAGAAACACGGAGTTTTATAAGATACTACAACTATACAGAACCACAAGAAGGAATAAACTATTTGACCCATCAGAAATGTGCCTAATAAAAAAACGAAAAATAATGATGATAAAAAAAAGGTGTAATGATTTGTTAGGCGAATTTGTATTGCCACAAATGTTAATGTTATATGGTTTTTTCTTTTGTTGTGTATTTTAATTCTTTTTTGAAAGTGAAAAGCAAAACTGCTACAACAACACCAACAACCACAAGTGCAACACCAACACAAATAAACACAATATCTCTTAAACTAAAACCACTGCTACTATACAATTCGCCATTACCATTAGACGACCCACCGCTACCGCCGTCTGGATATACGTCATTACCATTTGAAGCGGTGTTACCTGAAATTACACCGCCAAGCCTCTCAAAAGAGGCGTTGCTGCCGTTGGACACACCACCACCCCCATTTACAGCGTTGTTGTTGGAAATTTCACCACCAGACATAGTAAAAATACCATGGTTGTACACGCCACCGCCACAACCACCACCAGGGGCGCCACTAGAACCAGTTGTAGATACAATGTTGTTGGAAATTTTGCCGCCCTGCATATCAAAAATACCCAAATTATACACACCACCACCAGAAGACGCAGACCTAAAAGGATCCCCAACATCGCTAGCACTATTACCAGAAATTTCGCCACTACACATGATAAGCCAACCACCCTCTGCAACATACACACCCCCACCCAATTCAGGCCCACGATGATTTACATGAGTTATAATTATACCATCAAGTTTCAATATGCCTTTACCATCAACAAAAACAGTACTCTTGCCCTCAGCACCAATTAGTTTGTAGTATTCAGTTGCTTTATTGCTTGTTATGGTAATATCTTTATCATCAGGAATTCTAAGAGTCTCTGTGAGGGTAATGTCATTGTCTAGGGCGACGACAGTAGATTTTTTGTTAACTGTGTTATTGATCATGTTTTTTAGTTCGTCTTCATTTTTAACATGTATCACATGTTCCAAAGAAATCCCGTCACAGCCATTCATCATAAATATACATACAAATAAAGAAGACGCCAACACTACAATTAACAAAGAAGTTAATAGCAGATATCTACGAGAAACACGAATCCCAGCAATCACACTCACATAATCACCGACTACAAGTATATAATAGATAAAAAGGTATTTGACACTTATTAGCAGGTATTAGTAAACAAGACATATATTCATCATGCTTATTATTTTCTAACTGCGTTTTTCTGCTGCTGTAATTGCATACTATCAAGTTTTAATCGGAGTTCCGTATTTTCGTCCACTAGCACCTTAATTACACTGTTTATTTGCTCCATTAAATCTGCCATACGCACATTCAACTTACCTAACGCCTGCTGCACAGTGTTGCTAACAGCATCCATAAGCAC
>JAITBW010000142.1 GCA_031283385.1 Nitrososphaerota archaeon | reverse complement strand
CTTTTGAATTCTCCGTGGAATTGTGTTGCGAAGAAGAAGTATTTGTCTGGTAGTTCTAGTGTTTCCATTCTTCTGCTGTCTGTGCTTTTGCCTGAGAATATGAGTCCGTTTTTCTTTAGTGTTTCTACGTAGTCGAGGTTGACTTCGAAGCGGTGGCGGTGGCGTTCCATGGTGTCTTCTTGGTTGTATAGTTTGGAGGCTATGGTGTTTGGTTGTATGTTGATTTTGTGTGTTCCTAGTCGCATTGTTGCGCCTTTGTATTCTATTCCTCTTTGTTCTGGCATTAGGTCTATTACGGGGTGGGGTGTGTCTGGGTTTATTTCTATGCTGTTTGCGTCTTTTAGGTTGCAGATGTTGCGTGCGTATTCTATTGTGGCTAATTGGAAGCCGTAGCATATGCCTAGGAATGGTTTGTCGTTTTCTCTTGCGTATTGTATTGCGGAGATTTTGCCTTCGGTTCCTCTTGGTCCAAAGCCGTATGGGACAAATATGCCGTCGAATTTGTCTAGTTCGTTTATGTTTTGGGGGTTTTTTTCGAATTTTTCTGCTTCTAGGTATGTTATGTTGACTTTTGTTTTGCATGTTGCGCCGCCGTGTTTTAGGGCTTCGCTCATGCTTACATAGCTGTCTGTTAGTCCTGCGTATTTGCCTACTAGGGCAATGTTTACTTCATGTTGAGGGTGTATTATGGCGTCTGTGAATGTTTGCCATTCTGTGTATTCTTTATTTGTAGAGTTGAAGCTTAGGCGTTGGCAGATAAAGTCGCCCATGCCTTGTTTGTCTAGAATTAGTGGGACTTGATATACGGATTCTGCGTTGTATGCGCAGAATACTGCGTTTTCTGGTATGGTGCCAAATAGTGCTATTTTGCGTAGTGTTTCTGTGTCTATCATTTGTGTGCTTCTTGCGACTATTATGTCTGGTTGGATGCCTATTCGTCTTAGGTCGTTTACGCTGTGTTGTAGGGGTTTGGTTTTCATTTCTTGTGTTACGTCAAGTACGGGTACGAGTGCTACGTGGACGTAGAGTGTGTTTTCGTATCCTTCTTCTATGCGCATTTGGCGTATTGCCTCAAGGAAGGGTAAGCCTTCTATGTCGCCTACTGTTCCTCCGACTTCTATTAGTACTATGTCGGCGTTTACTCTTTCGCCGGCGTTTTTGATACGATTTTTTATTTCGTCTGTAACGTGGGGTACTATTTGGACGCAGCGTCCTAGAAAGTTGCCGTGTCTTTCTTTTTCAATTACGGATTTGTAAACAAGTCCTGTAGTTAAATTGTTATTTTGTTTAAGACTTAGGTCTAAAAAGCGTTCGTACCAGCCTAGGTCTAGGTCTGTTTCGCCTCCGTCGTCTGTAACAAAGACTTCGCCATGCATGTAGGGGTTCATTGTTCCAGCGTCGACGTTGACGTATGGGTCAATTTTTACGGCTGTAGGTATTAGTCCTCTTGCTTGTAGCATTTTGCCTATGGAGGACGTTAAAATGCCCTTGCCGACGGAGCTTAACACGCCGCCTGTAACGAAAATGTATTTAACCATAGCTGTATGTTCTTTGCTACTTAATATAACCTTTTTGTGTTCAATAACCCTACATATTACAATATAGTGTCAACTATTTCGCATGTTATTTACACATTAACTTGTTATTTCAGTCTATTCTGTAAATGTTATGACAAATATTTCTCTCGGACTCTCACCAAATATTTGTTTCTCTGTCACATCCAAAAAGCTATCCGAAAGACAAAGCTGCTCATAAACAACACGACAACTCAACTCCTCCCCAAAATACGACCTATCCATATCACCATAACTAAAAAGCAAAACATACTGAACAGCATTCTCTCTACACAACTCTACAAGCTCAAAAACATCAAAAACAGGAACATAAGCATCCACAGGCAACAACGGATACTGAAAAACCCCAGTATCCCTATCACTATGCGCCCAAAGATAAAACTGAACCATATCATAATTAAAATTATTAACCGGACATAAAACCAACACAGACCTACCCTGCTCAACATTAACCACCACATAATCAACCGCACCATCAATATCTATAGACACCTGCTGCCCTGAAACAAAACAATACGTATCATACACACTATACACCATAGCACCCGCCACCATAACAGACATCCCCACCGCTGCAGCTTTAACTAAAAACTTTTTATTTACCGAAACAGACGACATCCAAACCTTACGCAAAACACCACCAAACGACAAAACAGCAACAGACGCCGAAATCGCTAAAGCAGGAAACAACGACATAACATAACGCCACTCCCTATTAGACACAAACGTAAAAAACACAAAAATAACCATAAACCAGAGCAAAACAAACTTATCCTCACGACTACACCGCCAAACCATAAAACCCAAACCCGCCAAACATAAAACATAGAGAAAAACAGAGATAGGATGAAAACTAGAATGCGGCCAAACCATTTCTATAAAATAAAAAATAGGCAACGGAAAACGAGTACTATAAACAGACCGCTCCGGATTACCCATAGACATAGCATAAACATAGCTATCAAACAACTCATACACATAAACCCTATAAGCAATCAAAAGCCACGGAACTACAACAAAACCAGCTACACCAACAGCTAAAGAAAACCGCTTAAAAGCAGCTCTCAATGGTCTCTGCGCAAACAAAACAACACCTAATAGCATCACTAAACCTGCAATAAGCATTTGATGTTTCGCCAAGAAACCCAAACCAAGCGTTAACCCAGTAAATAGCAACATAAGATCTTTGCGAGTTTGTATCCAACGATAGAAACAAAGTAAAGACATTGTAACAAAAAACATCAAAGCCGTCTCTAACATAGCATAACCCGAAAGCCAAAAGAAACCAGGCATTACACCCAATATAACAGCTGAAAGCAGAGCCACTTTACCATCATATAGATAACGTGCTAACTCGAAAACGGCACAAAGCGCAAGAACCGAAAAACACACAGCTGGTAACCTAGCTGCAAAAAGACTAATACCTAACACTTTGTAAGAAAAAAATGTTAATACATCATAAAGTGGCGGATAAAACGCGTTATCTACAAACGTATGATACTGACCCAAAAAGAGCTGCGCTCCACCATTAAGATGACTTATCTCATCCCACAAGATAGGTGTCCTTGTAAAATTAAATAAAAGAACAAGCGCATAAACTAACACAAAACCCAAAAACAAAAGTCGCCACTTATCAAGAACTACACGCAACAATGCTTGCCCAGAACAGCGCAACAACTTTGTATTACCTCCACTAAAGGTTCCTGACAAGTCAAACAACACTAACAAAAATTCTATTCAAAATATTATATAAAGACATCTACAAATACTTGATTAGGCTAATTTGGAAAAGTGTTCCATATATTTTAATTCAGTTATTGTTTTTATCTTACTTCTTTTTTTAAATTATCTCTTTATGCGTTATTATTGTGTTATTAAATAATGGGAAGAGTTAAAAAGTAAAACTATTTTATTTCTTTACATGAATCCAATAGGTTCTCCATTATCCAAATCTAATTTTAGCCTTTTTGATACTTTGAATTCTCAGCAAAAAGAAGCTGTACGAGAGATTAACTGTCTACTTTTGATTATTGCAGGTGCAGGTTCTGGGAAGACTTTTACTGTGGCAAGTAAAATTGCCTATTTACTTAAGCAAGGTGTAAAGTCTGAAAATATTTTGGCTTTAACTTTTAATCAGAAGGCTGCGGAGGAGTTAAGTGATAGGGTGGCTGGGTTGGTTAGTGTTTGTGAGGATTTGCATGTTTCTACTTTTCATTCGTTTTGTAATGGGGTTATACAGGATAATATTCTTAGTACAAAGTTGAATGCTAATTTTAGAATTATTACTGATACTGCTCAATTGGTTTATTTGACAAAGAATGTTAATAGTTTTGGTGTTGAGTATTTAGAGTTTAATGATGAGCCTTATACTTTGGCTGAGGAGCTAAAAAAGTTCATATCTCGTTGTAAGGATGAGCTTGTGTCTCCTGAGGATTTAGCGTTGTATATTGAGCGGTGTGGGCAGACTGTTTTGGATGAGGCTGCTCAGGAGGGGTTAAATGGCTTAAGGGATGTTTTAAAAGTTTATCGTGCTTATGAGGCGTATAAGCTTAGAAATAACATGTTGGATTTTGGTGATTTGCTCTGCATAGTGTATGACTTGTTGAAGAGTAATTCTTTGATTTTGCATAGTTATCAGGAGAAATTTAAGTATGTAATTGTTGACGAGTTCCAAGATACTAATTATGTGCAGTTGCAAATAGTTAATTTGATTGCAGGTAAGCATGGGCAGATTACTGTTGTTGGGGATGATGATCAAAGTATCTACCAGTTTAGAGGGGCTCATCTTACAAATATTTCTGAATTCAAAAAAATGTTCCCTAACAATATAGAAAAAGCCTTAGAGCACAATTATCGTAGCACCAAAAAAATTGTGGCAGTAGCAAACGCGCTAATAGAGAAAAGCCCTGAGCGAACACTAAAAAAGCTTTTCACAGACAACAAAGAAGGCGACAAAGTAGAGGTTGTTGAAACTCCAAATGATGTCTCTCAGGTAAATTATATTCTTGAAGTAACTAAGACGCTTTTGAAGCAGTATCAGCCGAAAGATATAGCGATACTTTGTAGACGAAGAGCTACAGCAGAGCCAATAATTAACGCGTTTAGAAAACACGCGATACCCTTCAACTTTATAGGCGAGACAGGATTCTTTCAAGAACCCATTATAAAAGACGTTATAGCTTTCCTAAATGTACTTAGTAATCCACTGGAGAGCAATGTTGAACTTGTTAGAATTCTAAACAGACGCAACTATGGCATAAAACCCGTTGACATCTGCAAATTCAACAACTATGCAAAACATTCAAAGCTTTCTCTGTATGAAACACTTGATTACTTAAACAAAATAGATAATGTAGCTAAACCCCGATTTTTAGCAGTTAAAAAAACATTATCCGACCTTATGGTAGAAAAGAAACACAAACAGCCGATTAAGCTTGTACATGATATGCTATTTGAACGTGAATTCTATAGATACGAGTTAGCACA
>JAITBW010000083.1 GCA_031283385.1 Nitrososphaerota archaeon | reverse complement strand
TTGTCTATTCATGCTGTGAACTCTCTGATGCTATTATGCCGCATCAGATATTTAAAATCAAGTGTTTTAGTGTTAGTGATGTAGTAGTTCAATAATGTGTGACCAGCTCAATTTTGCCGACAGTGCCGGCAAAATCTCTATATCAGGTATGCGCTCGGCAAATAGCGACATTCTATACAGGTTTCGTTCTGTGAAATTTTTTCCATATTTTGCCATTAATTTTGCCGACAGTGTCGTCAAAATGTTTTTGCCATATTCGGCACGCTTGTTTTCAAGTACAATAGAGTTAATGTGTTGTCCTACTTCCCAAAACATCAAGGTTGTTTCCTGATTGACTTGGGTGATGGCGCGGTATTTGCGTTTCTCTATGATTTCGGATACACGTAAAAATAGCGTATTTTCGTCAACTTGTGGTGTATCTTCTATGGTGTGTTTCTGTTTCTTTTTCTTGCTCATCGCCATCGCCTAAACCTCTCAAAAGTTCTGTCCTTGCTAATGTGTTCTTTGCTTTTATTTAGTTTTACGAATAACCTCTCTATTTTGGGTAGTTTATGGTTTTGGTGAATTGGACAATATTTCTTGTATTAACTGGTATCTGTGAGTGGTAATACCTCGATAGTTTTGAGATACTGATAATGTATTGATAATGAATTAGTTTTATAGGTTTAATTACTTGTAAATTTTTATTAATACCTGAGTCTTATGGCAGAACAAACTCGGTTCGGTACTGCAGGAGTGCCTCCAACATTTAGATTACTTAAAGCAAAAATGCATGATGTTCCTAGTTTACTGCGTGAAGCAGGTCTTGACGCTTTTGAATATCAAGCTGTAAGGTGGGGTGCTCAATCACAGATAACACAGAAAGACGCAGAAAAACTTGGCGATGAAGCAAAAAAACATGATATCCACTTAAGCATGCATGGTTCTTATTTTATAAATTTAGCCGGCAAAGATGACGTTGTAGCTGCTAGCAAAGAACGCCTTATAGCTGGAGCTATAGCAGCAGATTGGATGGGAGCACATGTTTTAGTATTTCACACAGGATTTTATGGAAAACTTGAAAAAAGTTACGCATTTAAGACTTGTCTTAACGCCTTAAAAGAAGTTAACCAAACTATTAATGATATGAACTTAAAAGTCAAACTTGGCCCTGAAACTATGGGTAGAAAATTTCAAGTTGGAAGTATAGACGAAATAATGACTATCTGCCAAGAAATTGAAAATACACAACTAGTTGTTGACTGGGGTCATTTACATGCACGAAACTTAGGAGCCTTCAAAAAAGTTGATGATGTACGAGCTGTTGCAGAAAAAATTGAATCAACGCTGGGTTCTAAAGTGCTTCAAAGTATGCATTGTCATTTTTCTAAAATCGAATTTTCAAGCCAAGGCGAACGCAAACATCATCCACTGGATGAACCTCGTTACGGACCAGAATTCGAATTATTAGCAAAAGTACTTGTTGACTTCAAAATGCATCCTACAATTATCTGTGAGACACCCCTTCTCGACATTGACGCCCTCAAAATGAAAAAAATGCTGCAACAAGAATTGGAAGGAAAGGCAAGTGTTAATCCACAACAAAAACTGGTATTCTAAATGTTTCAATGTTAAGAGATTTACTGACTTATTTTTCGATACGTTTTTAATGCAACGCAGATATTGCTCTGTTTGGAAGTGAATTGTTATGGTGAAACTTCAGGGTTTTAAAACATTAACAAACGTTGATGAAGCACTCAAGACATGGCTAGCTACATGGCAAACAAAGGAGCCTCAACAAGTCTTGTTACCTCTTACTGCTGTAGCAAATGTTTCTGGTAGAATTTTAGCTGAAGACGTTATTGCCACGGATGATTTGCCCTGTTTCAATCGTTCGGCAATGGATGGTTATGCTATTAGATACCAAGACTCTATAGGTGCTTCCCAGTCAAATTTTGTAAAATTAACAATAGTAGACACAGACAACATTACAATTGGGCAAGCTAAACAGGTCTGGACAGGCAATCCTCTTCCAGAAGGCGCAGACGCCGTTGTCATGATAGAAAACACCGAACGCAACGGCAACACCTTAACAATTCAAAACGCCCTTACTCCGTATATTAATGTTATACAACACGGCGAAGACGTAAAGAAAGACCAAATTGTAGCTAAAAAAGGAACACGACTAAACCCCTACAACATAGGCTTAGCCGCTGCCCTTGGATATAGCACACTTAAAGTTTACAAAAAACCTACAATCGCCATTATAGCAACAGGAAATGAACTTGTTACCATTGGCACACAAGCTGATAAACATCAAATTTATGACTCAAACAAAATTATACTAACCGCTATGTGTCAAGAACTTGGCGCAGAAATAATCGACTTCGGAATTGTAAAAGACAACACAGATGACATAGCTGAAAAAATTAGCCAAGCCCTAAAAACTGCCGACGCTCTTATAACTACAGGCGGAACAAGCGTTGGAGGATTAGACTTTGTACCTGACACAATTAACAAAATTGGCAAACCCGGCGTTATCGCACACGGTCTAGCTCTAAGACCTGCAATGCCCACAGGCGTCGCAGTACTAAATAATAAACCCATCATGATACTATCAGGAAACCCGGTAGCATCAATTATAGGATTCGAAGTATTCGGCCGACCCGCAATTTGCCGCCTCTTAGGCCTAAACAAGACTGAAAAACGACCAGTTTTAAAAGCTACACTAACCCGAAAAATACCTGGTATTTTAGGCAGAAAAACGTATGCTAGAGTACTTGTAAAACTTAGAATGAACGAATTAATAGTTGAACCCGTTAGCACTAAGGGCCCTAGCTCAATATCTACAATGACACAAAGCAATGGATACGTAATTATCCCTGAAAACTGCGAAGGCATAAAGGAAGGCGAAACAGTAATAGTTCACATGTTTAACAACAACATAGAGGACGAAGCTTAATGTTTCGAAAACTTTTAACACTCGAAGAAGCAAAAAAAATCATTGACGAAAACTTTAAACCTACACAAATGGACGACGAAGACGTCGTACTTATCGAAGCCTACAACCGAGTATTTAAAGAAAACATAATATCAACAATAGACGTTCCACCCTTCAACCGCTCAACCGTTGACGGCTACGCTGTTAAAGCCGAAGACACATTTAACGCAGACGAAAACCAACCCATAACCCTCAACATTACAGGAACAGCTTTCGCCGGAGAACAACCAAAAATAACTATAACCAAAGGCGAAGCCATAGAAATCGTCACAGGCGCACCTTTACCCGAAGGCGCAGACGCCGTCATTATGCTCGAAGACACTGAAAGAGAAGACAACCAACTACAAATTTACACCGCCATAACACCATACACAAACGTTATGAAAAAAGGCTTCGATATAAAAACAGGCGAAACAATCCTACACACTAAACAAGTACTAGGAGCTTCAGAAATAGGCGCTATAGCCGCATTAGGATTAACTAAAATACGATGCTTCAAACCCCCAGTAATCGCCATATTATCCATCGGCAACGAAATCACAGACACAGGCAAAACATTAACCCCAGGAAAAATTTTTGACATAAACACATACACCTTAAGCGCAGCCGTTATGGAGTGCGGCGCAAAACCCGTAACTTTCGGAATAATTCCCGACGACAAAACAACTTTAAGAAAAACTTTAACAACAGCACTATCTTCAGCAGACGCCATAATCACATCTGGCGGAGTTTCTATCGGACCCTATGACTATACACCCCAAATAGTAGATTCACTTGGCAAACCCGGTGTAGTCATTTCTGGCATCGCCGTTAAACCAGGAAAACCCACAACCGTAGCTTTTACACAAAACACACCCATATTCTCATTACCCGGCAACCCCACAGCAGCACTGTTAATGTTTTACCTGCTAGTACGCCCTGTTATTTTACGCCTCTGCGGCAAAACTCCCCACGAGATGCAATCTATTAGAGCGTTTGCTGGAACAAAACTGTTTTCTGCAAAGGGCAGAAGAACTTTTGTCATGGTTAAACTCGTGATAGACCTTGAAAAAGAACGTTTAATTGCTGAACCTGTTACTGAAGCATCTGGTGCTATTACCACGTTAACTAATGCTGACGGATTTGTTGAAATCCCAGAAAATCAGCAGTACATAAACAAAGACGAAGAAATAATCATTAAACTATTCAGATCAGCTTAAACATCTGCCAAAATTTCGATTTTGGCGGATGGTAATTATGATGCAATTAAGGTTAAAGTGGCGATAAGTTAGCTTATTATATACAGGTTATTTTGTTAGCTACTTTTGTAGAACAACGACGTTGCCAACTACATAATGTATAGAAATAGCGAAAAGACCCAACGTTATGGGTTAAAGAAAGATTACTCTTCTTCTGTTTCTTCTTCCGCTTCCCCTTTACTGCTATGATAGACGTAAAGGAAGATTAACATTATAGCAATTGCTGTTGCGCCCATAGCGAGATATTGTAATATGGTGAAATATGCACTTAGTTCCATTGAAATTCTCCTTATTACTTACTCTTGTAGCATCTAAATATTTAAGGTGTAGCTTTTTGGTTCTGCTAAGTAATGGTGTTATACTGATTTTTAGAGGCTAAAATATTTTATTAATCCTTACTTGATGTTTTTTTCCATTCATCCATAAGCATATCATAGTTTTCATCATCTGTGGCAATGGTTTCAAACCATTCCAAGTTTTGTGCAATTTTTTGAGCAAAAAGATGATAACACATGTGAACTTTTTTGTCTAAAACTCTGAAATAAAAATCATCACAGGTGCAGTATTCTGCTTTAGGCATAATTAAATAGTCTCGTTCACGACCTACAACAATCCAGACTACACGTGCGCTGGGGGTAAACACATACTTTTTAACCCTGTTATCTTTTAGGGCATCTAATGCTTTAGTGAACCGCTGCCCAAAAAGTTCATAGAGTTCATTAATATTCTCCCCTGACAGTTTACCCGCTACTTTAGCCTGCCTACATACAGCATTCAAAGTTTCTATTTCAGAGTTATTGTTAACAGTCAACAGTTTACACTGCAAATAACTAAAAAAAGATGAAACATTTAGCCTTTTAGTTTAACTTATATTAATCTGGTCGCCTTTAGGATCACCTGAAGGCTCACTTTTAGGAATAACAACTTCCAAAACACCATTTTTATAAGTTGACTTTGCCTCTTTAATACGCGTTTTAACTGGCAACTCTATTTCCTTATAATACTTATACGGCGGAGTGTCCACTGCTATAGTCAAAGAATCCTCCGTTCCATAAAGCTTAATATCAGTTTTCTCAACACCAGGTAACTCAACAACAACATGAACTTCCTCATCACTCTCTACAACATCAACAAGAGGCTCCCGCTCCTCTTTAACCTCAGGACCTTTATGACTCTTTTTAAGATTTCCAAACTCCTGAATATCCGGTTTACCATCAGACCCAATCTTCATGCTATAACCATACACAAACGGTCCAAACTCTTTAACAGTACTTCCATCCGGTAACTTGCGCTCTTTAACATAATCCTTAGCCCCTTTTTCCTTAAAACTATCAAACTCCTTCTCTATCATCTTTTCCACTTCATGAAACATGTTATCTATATCACCAGAAAACGGACCTTTAGACTGTGCATGACGTTTTTTGAACCATTCAGGCAAATCATCATCATTTTCGAAAGACAAAGCTAATTCACAAATTACAATAGACACTTCGATTCCAATAAATTTTATGTAACCTATTCCACTTAACAATTCTCAACAAATTAACCCTGAAAATACGTCTGCAAAACAAGTCGTAATAAAATGTCCATGTTCATAACATCAAATTTTTGTTCACAACTTTCTCCTTTTTAACATGCAAATAGTGCGGCTCTTCTACAAAAAATTAAATTTGGAGTAAAACCTTTCTCTACTAGAATATAGGCAAAAAAAGATTTTTTTAAAGTTTGACTAATCCAAGTATTGTATCGTGAATTTTAGTGTTGCCTGCTGCTACAAAGTTTAATGTTTGTTTAGGATCTAATTTAACATTGATTGGCTGCTTTTTGGAATCTGTTATTATGCCGCCTGCTTCTTTGACTATTAAAAAGCCTGCTGCTGCATCTGTGGTGCGTATTTTTCCTCGTATGTCGACAAAGGCGTCAGTTAGTCCGTTAGCGACATAACATAATTCTAACGCGTTAGCGCCGTAATGTCTAATGTGTCTGGTTTGTTGGATTAAATCTGTTACTTTAGGTGCAATTTCTACAACTTTGTAGGTGTTAAGATCCATTCCAATTACGGCTTCTTGAAGATTTGAAACTTGTGAGGTTTTAATTCTTTCATTGTCACGGTATGCGCCCTTGTTTTCTTGTGCCATGTATGGAATGTCATGATGTAAATCGGTAACTAGGGCTGCGTAAACATCTGCTATGAATGGTTTTCTTGAAATAGCGATTGATGATGCGTAAAATGGTAATCCGCGTATAAGGTTAGTTGTGCCATCAATTGGGTCAATTGTTACGTAGCAATCTTCTGGGTTGTTGCCATATTTTTTGAATCCTGATTCTTCGCTTATTAACGAAAATGATATCTCATGTTTTTGTAATGTATTTACGATGGCTTTTTCTGCGGCTAAATCTACTGGTTTCATTGCGTCTCCGCCGGCTCCTTCTCCTAAGTCGGGTTGTGGTTCATTTAAAGTTTTTAGATATGGTTTTATTGTGTCTTTAACGTTGTTTTTGCAATCAGTTAAAATTTTAAACCAGTCGTGTTGAGTGCTCATTTTATTCTTCCTGTTATTGTGAGTATGTGTATTAGGTTTGATAAAGACTTATCCTAAAATTAAGATTTATGTTGATATGAAATGCAGTTTATGGTGATTACTAAGTATTTTGTTAAAACTTGCGAATTGTGTATATGTTTAATCTGGTTGTTTTGGCTGAATTTTTTTGTTTATTGAGTTATGTGGTGTATATGTCTTGGTTTTTAGACTAGAAAAAGTATCTTGTACCACAATGTATTTATGCCCGTAAAAAAAGCTACTTAAATCGCATCTTAAAATGTTGATTTAGGAGTAAAGCCATGTCAGAAGCAAATGCAGTGTTAATCGGTAAGAAACCAATAATGAACTATGTGCTTGCTTGCATAACCTTTTTCCATGGTGGAGCTAAAGAAGTTAACATTAAAGCGCGAGGAAAAGCAATTAGTAGAGCTATTGACGTTGCTGAAGTTGTAAGACGCAAATTCCTTCCAAATGTAAAAATTAAAGCGGTTACAATTGGGACAGATCAAGTTCAACCTCAAGACGAGGAGTCACAACTCAGTAATGTAAGCACGATTGAAATAACTCTTCAACGCTGAACACTCAAATAACTCTGTTGCTATCCTAATTTACAATAAAAAAGGCGATTCAATCATGAAAACCGAACTGTGCAGTTTCTGCTTAAAAAGCGGCATGCTATGCCAGAAATGTTCTGCTAAAGTAAGAACTGGAGAAATTAGCGACTTAGATCTAAGAATCGCCAGACTCCTCCTCAACTTGGAAGAAAAATATCCTGCACTACAAAATATTTGCTTTTACAAAGCAGTTGAAGTCGAAAAAACTTTAGCGGTTCTCGTAGGACACGGAGATGTACCACGTTTACTAGGATATGGCGGTAAAATTATCAAAGCCCTAGGCGATGAAACAGGAAAAACTGTGCGAATCCTCGAACACGGCGTTGATGACCGCAAATTTCTTGAAGACCTCTTTGTACCATTTAGCATCTTTACAATTAACACTATCTGGCTACCAGATGGAACAACTGAAACACGTGTCATCTTAAAACGTAAACGCGGACAACAACTACCATATGATTTACCCACACTCAAAGGCATAGCTCAAAACATACGAAAAATGTCTATCCGCGTTGAATTTGCAGATTAACGGTTGAAATCATCATGGATATGGACTTCATTGCTGATTGGGTAAGAACACACAATATACATGATATATCCCCAGACTTAGACACTCAAGAAGTTACCCTATTTGGCTGGGTACAAGAAGTACGCGACCTCGGCGGCATCCGCTTTATTATTATGCAAGATAGCACAGGGACTATACAATTAACAATACTAAAAAAACGTGTAGACCCCGAAGTGCTACAAAAAACTGAACTTTTACAAAAACGTTTCAGCATAGCCATAAAGGGCGTCGTAAAAAAAACAAACATGACCCCCCGCGGCGTTGAAATAATTCCCACACAAATAAAACTCTTAAACATTGCAATCGAACAATTACCAATAGACATCACCGGCAAAACACCCGCCAGTATCGACGCACGACTTGACGCCAGAGCACTCGACTTAACAATCGAAAACAGCCTTGCAGTTTTCAAAATCCGACACACAGCACTACAGGCAATTCGCAGCTTCCTCTTCGAAAAAGGCTACCTCGAAGTTCAAACCCCAAGAATTATAGCCTCTGCAACCGAGGGCGGCGCAGAGCTTTTTAGCGTAAAATACTTCGACCAAACTGCCTACCTAGCCCAAAGCCCACAGCTTTACAAAGAACAATTAACTATGAGTATGGAAAAAGTTTTCGAAGTAGGCTCCTTCTTTAGAGCTGAAGAATCCCATACTAGACGCCATTTAAGCGAATTTACAAGCGTGGATGTCGAACAGGCATTTGCTAACGCAGAAGATATGATGACACTTCTCGAACAGGTCATACACCACGTTTTTGCAACCGTCAAAGAAAAATGCGCTAACGAGTTACATGCACTTAAATACAAATTTACCGTCCCAGAACTCCCATTCAAACGCTTAACCTACACAGAAGTCCTAGAAAGCTTAAAAGAGCATGGCGTAGAAATCCCCTGGGGCGAAGACATTTCAACAGAAGCCTTCCGTGAGCTAGGTAAACTTTACCCATTCTTTTACTTTGTAACCGATTGGCCATCTAAAGCTAAAACTTTTTACATAAAACCACGAAAAGATAACCCTGAAATCTGTGAAGGATTCGACCTCATGTGGCGCTATATCGAACTCGTTTCAGGTGGAACAAGAATCGAACATAAAGACCAACTTGTCAATAGAATGCAAGAAAAAGGCTTAAACCCAGACTCCTTCAAGTATCACCTCCAAGCATTTGACTGGGGTATACCTCCACACGCCGGCTGGGCTATAGGTCTTGAACGTTTAACAATGATTCTCTCAGGTCGAAAGAACATTCGCGAAACAACATTATACCCCCGCGATAGGATAAGATTAACTCCATAAATTTACTGTCGCCTTTTTTTGCTTCTTATTCTTTTGTTCAACCTGCTCTTTTTCTGTTTCAATAATGGTTATATTCTTAAGGAAGTTTTATCATTATTACTAATGTAAAGATTTACTTTAACAAACGTAAGAGGAAAGTCTTTGGAGCCATTAACTAAACGTTCAATACAGCTTCTCAAAACGCTATATGAAAAAGGAAGATCCACTAGTACATACACGCTCCGTGTTAAACAAGATGAATTATCAAAACAATTAGGCATAAGCCGTCAGGCTCTAAATGTTCATCTCCATAAATTAAAAATTCGTGGTTACATTCGAACAGGCAGAGGATTTATCGATGTTACAGACAAAGGTCTTGATGCTTTAGGTATATCTTCCACACCTGCTTTTATCCTGCTAAAAATTTCGCCTATAAAACGTATTCAGGTATGTGAGCAAATTCAACAGTTGGCAATTTCCAGAGCTTTTCGTATAGCCGGTAATGTTGACGCTTTACTCATGGTTGAACGTGAAAATCTTGATGATGTACTCAAAAAACTCTACAGTATTGATGGTATAGAAGGCACCCGTTCTTATGTTACAATTGATGTAATCAAATAAATTGCAAAGTTTAAACAAAAGATATATTTGACAGTTAACTATCAAAGTGGAGAAGAAGGATAACATCCATGCCGATATTAGATCCAGTTAAGAAATCAATCGCACAAAAAAATAGGTTATACATGAAAATCTGTCGCGACTGTGGCGCACGAAATGCAGAATCAGCAGTAAAATGCCGTAAATGCAAATGCAAGAATCTGCGCTGGAAGAAACGCGAAATAGTCAAGTAACACTAGCTTTTCCTTTTCATTTTATTTTCTTAGACTTCAACTTGACAACTTAGTTTTCTCTAAAACAAATTCCGTTTTCTAATATTCCTCTAGTGCTTGAGGTCAAAGCGTTTTTTCAAGTGTTTCTATACTAAAAACAGTATTTGAACAACCATTTTTCAACAATGGTATAGCTTGCCCTGCTATACTCATATTGTTCAATAATGGACGCAGCATTTTAACTTCTTCCCCACACGCTACACCAATAGCGCCTTCATACTTTTGATTATCCAAAATTTTAGGAAGACAACTGCCACCTGACAAAATACATACATCATATCCTTTTTCCTTGGCTATTCTATCAGCCTGATTAACAAGACAATCCTCAGAGCAATGTGAACAGACATAACTGGGAATGTTTGTATCAAAAACTGCCTTACAACGATTGTCTAAATATTTTCTTGAACAATGCGGCAGTAAAAGTACCCTCTTTTTACTTTCTAAAAACTTGTTGCGCTCAATCATATTTTCTGCTTGCATATTCATTAAATCGTTAAGCAAAACTACTGCATCATTAATGTTTAACCCTGTTGCTTCTTCAATTTTGAACTTTTTAATTATATCCATAGACGTTTTTAAGACAGCCGTATGCATGCCTGTCTGATAACTTGCCGTAGCAAGTTCGGTAAAGAAAAACCTTGACACCTTTGATAAATCGAAAGTAAATTTATAGGGCATATGCCTAAATATGAAAAAACCACGCTTAAAAAAATACCTATTGATTTGTCTGTTTATAGTGTACTGACTTTTGCTTTAATCCAATTTACAAAAATACATAAAAACAAACAAATATCCACCAAGAGAAAACAGACGTGCTAAAGACTTATTTCAAACATTAACTGCTCTACAAGCTCTTTGTAACGATTCCCAATGGTCACTTCATTAATCTGCGCAATACCCGCGATTTCTTTTAGAGATTTAGACTCATCAATTAAAACCAGTGCTATATAACCCGCTGCTGCCACTACACCTGACGGATTGCGACCTACAACGAGTCTGCTGTCTTTTGCTGCAGCGAGAATTTTGTGTATTATATCTTCAACTTTTCTCTGCACATCTGCCTTGTTGGAAAATTTAATTATATACTGACTTGGCTGAAGCGGTGGTATGGCATAATCAAGCTTTTTTATCAAAAAGCGATAGCTTTTTCCCACTTCTTTTTTACTCACTGCTGAGGCATGTGCTATCTCATCAAGAGTTTTTGGTAGCTCACATTGCCTACAGGCTAAGTAAAGTGAGGCTATTGCTATTCCTCGAATTGAG
This sequence comes from Nitrososphaerota archaeon, assembly GCA_031283385.1. Taxonomy (GTDB): domain Archaea; phylum Thermoproteota; class Bathyarchaeia; order Bathyarchaeales; family Bathycorpusculaceae; genus Bathycorpusculum. Next base: position 1,809 of record JAITBW010000083.1, on the reverse strand, counting down.
CGTCCATTAATTAAATGCTCTTTTATTGCTTTTTGGTAAATGTCTGAGGCTGTTTCCAAAATGTTTTTGGGCAATTTTAGTGTATTAGCAGTTTTTGTTATTTCTGATAGTGCATAAGTTAAATTGCGCTCTGTTGAACCCGGGATTTTTATGCGCCTTTGCCATTTGCATAAATGATAAACCTTAGTTTTCTGACCACTTGAAAGATTTTCAACGCGGTTATCTCTATTATGCCAGTCAATGACTGTGGTTAAACCTTTATTGTGAATAGTAAACGTTAAAGGTGCATTAGTTTTTGTGCGTTTTGATTTTTGCTCTTCATTAACGCCTTTCTTGTGCTTTTCGTCTACAGTTTCCTGATTAACTGTAAAGCCGCAGTCCATGCAACAAATTTCGGCGCGTTCATCATCACGCATTAATCTTGTACTGCCACAGCTAGGACATTTCTGTGTTTCCAAAACTTCAGCTTTCAAAATCGGATCAATTTCAGACAGCTCATCATCGCTGTCTTTAACCATATCTTTTACTCCGTGGTTTCGAGAGAAGTAAATACAACGGTTTATTCAACAATGTTGCCGGGTTTTTTACGTTTGTTTTGATTACTGCATACGGTGATGATACAGGACCTATAATGTCAAAAACTTTACCTACAACAGTAAAGTTTTCATCTGCAACTTCACAGCCAACTTTCGGAGGATTATCTGTTTTCACAATAAGACCATTCGATGGTGTAATACTTAACGCCTTGCCAATTTTCTGCAATTTTTATTTCCCCCAGAAAAACATGAAGCTCAACGTAACTTTACATTTAAAGTTTTTGTTTTCCCATTTGTATAACGATTAAGTATGAACAATCTTTAGCAGAAAGCTTATTTAATAAGAAGCATTGATATGAGTCTACCTTAAAAGGGTGAGGTCAAGAAAAAATGACAAAACCATTCTATGTAAAAATTGATATACCACAAGAAGTCGTAGATGCAACCTATGAAGCCCTATCAGCCGCTTCAAAGTCTGGCGCAGTTAGAAAAGGAACTAACGAGGCCACAAAAGCTGTTGAACGTTCAATAGCTAAACTTGTTGTAATAGCTGAGGATGTTGATCCTCCAGAAGTTATTGCACACTTACCTTTGCTTTGTGATGAAAGAAAAATTCCATACGTGTTTGTTCCAACAAAAGAAGCCTTGGGCAAAGCAATAGGTATTGATGTTCCATGTGCAGCGGCATGCATAATTAAAGAAGCTTCAAGTTTAATAAAAGAAATAGTTACACGGCTTGAACAGGTTAAACGAGGAACTCAGTAATGAGTACTAAAGAAGTTCGCGCTGCAGCGCAGGAAGAATTAGTTCCGGCAGAAGTTATACAGGTCATCGGACGCACAGGCGTCACCGGTGAAATCACACAGGTCAGAGTGCGCATCATGGAAGGCAAGGATAAAGGAAGAATTATCACACGAAACGTTAAAGGGCCTGTGAGAGCACAGGATATTTTAATGCTCCGTGAAACAGAACGTGAAGCAAAGAAAATTACACGATAAGCACAGATGGAGAATGATTGGTCATGCCAAAAGCAAGAAAATGTTCATTTTGTGGTGTTGATTTCCCATCGGGTACAGGCATGATGTACGTTAAAAATGACGGTTCCGTTTTGTGGTTTGATTCAAGCAAATGCAAGAAAAGCAGCTTGAAATTCGGCCGAGATGCTCGTAAACTGAAATGGACCGAATACTACGGTAAAGAAGAAAAAGGCAAAGCCTAACTTTTTTCGTAGTACGCCATCAACCAACCCTTTCTTATTTTTTAGTTTGTTTGA
>JAITBW010000080.1 GCA_031283385.1 Nitrososphaerota archaeon | reverse complement strand
AGCGGGAGTGGCAATAAGACAATGACACAAGATTTACTCACAAAAATTGACTTCGCCAAAGGTAACGGCTTAATCCCCGTCATAGTGCAAGACATAAACACAAAAACCATTCTAATGCTCGCATATGCAAACAAGGAAGCACTAGATTTAACCCTGAAAACTGGCAAAGCAACATACTGGAGCCGTTCCCGCAACGAAATATGGATAAAAGGCGAAACCAGCGGTCACACACAAAAAATCATCGAAGTCTCAACAGACTGCGACTATGATACGCTACTCTACATTGTTGAACAAAAAGACAACGCATGCCACACAGGCTCATATAGCTGCTTCTTCAACAAACTAAAATAACCCACTCTTTTTCAGTTAAACCCTACAAATTTTTAAAAAACGAAAAAATTTTTAAAAATAAACTTTTATTTGCTTTTTCTCTATTTGGTTTATTCTTTTTTGGAAGTAAACAAACAAAATAACCATGGCAACACTCATTGCTACAACAATAATCACACAAATAACCAAAACATCTCCTACACCCAAACTCCAAATAGACTGCCCATTATTCCCATTAGATGAACCACTACTACCCCCATCAGGTAATCCATTATTCCAATTGCCTGAACCATCACCATTACCCTCAGTTGATCCACCGTTTCCATTAGAAGATCCCCCATTACCACCCGATGAGCCTTTATCAGGGTATTCTGGGTATACATCATTACCAATAGATTTAGCTGTATTACCAGAAATCACTCCATCTGTTCTAGAAAAACTACCAAAGACACCACCACCGCGGTTAGCAGTATTACCCGTAATTGTACCACCCAATAGCGTTCCACCAGTAGGGCTGTAAATACCCCCTCCATCTATAGCTGCTGTATTGTCTGAAATTTCGCCACCAAACATATTAAAATGGCCCGGCATATATCCGCCAATGTCTTCAGGTCTGGCAACGCCACCACCATTATAATCCGCTTTGTTATTGGAGATTTTGCCGTTATGCAGCTCAAAAACACTTTGGCTACCTCCGCTGAATACGCCACCACCCGAACCGTGGTCACCGATAGCCTTGTTATTTGAAATTTCGCCGCCAAACATCTTAAACATGCCATTAGCATTGTACACGCCACCACCTCTACCTGTGGCTTTATTGTTGGAAATTGCGCCACCATACAACTCAAAAACGCCTCCCCAGATGCATACGCCACCTCCCTCAATACGAGAAACTTGGGCATTATATGTATACGTGTTACCGGAGATTTCGCCACTATACATAATAAACCATCCATCTTCCATAACATATACACCTACACCCTTCGCGTCATTTGTATGCGTTACAATAATACCATCAAGCTGTAGTACACCACCCTCAACAGTAATTGTGCTTTTATCAAATGCGCCAATTAACTTGTAAAATCCATTAGCCTTGTTGCCTGTTAGGGTAATGACTTTGTTGGCTGAGATTGTAAGTGAGTCGTTTGCTAGAGTAATGTCGTTGTCAAGAGCAATAACTGTTCCTTTTGAGGATGCGTTGTTTATGGCGTTTTTGAGTTCGTCTTCATTTTTAACGTGTATTGCATTCTCTAAAGAATCCCCATTAACTCCATTCATAAATGTGCCTACAAATAAAGAAGAAACCAACAGTACACCAAGCAAAGAAGTAGCTAAAAGAGTTTGATGTTTGCTGTGTAAACTAGACTTCAGCTTAACTTTCATGTTGTATGTCTCTCTGGGTATAGAATAGAATTGAACGGCTATATAGTTGAATTGGTTTTTTCTGAAATGGTTGTTTTTAGACGTGGTTGTACATTTCGTTGTTAGTGTATTTGCCTGTGTCCATTTCTTTTTCAATTTCTTTTAGTAGTAGTATCCGTTTGAATGTTGGTGGATGTGTTGCAAACATGCTGTTTAAATGTGACCATGTATCGTGAGCTTCTTTTTCCATTGCTAATTGAAGTTCACGTTCATCAAGTACGCCGTCTTCATCTAGATCATATTTGTTTTTGTTTTCCATTATACGTTTGATTTCTTGTTTTGCTGTTGCCGGATCTCCTATGTAGAATGCTCTTGCGCCTTCGGGTGGTTTTGGCGAAATCGATAGTCCGTATGTAATTTTTGCTAAGGCACTTTCTAAGTCGTGGGGTGAGTTGGTGGTATATGCTGCAAAAGCGTCTGCGAAGTGTTCGCGTAGTCTGCTAAGGCGCATAACAATTAGGAAGGTTATGATGTAGACGAGAAATGATACTGCACCTATTGCCAGTAAAATTGCGCCGCCGTTATCGTTTTTGTTTCTTCTTCCTACATTTGAAAAAATGCCTGCCCGCAGTGTAACTTGTGCAATCATGTATGCAATCAATGGTAAAGCTGAAAGAATAGTCATTATTACATAATCTTTGTGCTTAATGTGTCCCAACTCGTGAGCTATTACACCACGAATTTCATCTTGATTTAACTGCTTTAGTAAACCTTCATGCACAGCTAACGTAGCACTACTTGTGGTTCTGCCAAAAGTGAACGCGTTAGGTGTATTATTGGGTACAATCGCAAGTTTGGGCATGGGCAAGCCACTTTTATCTGCCAGCTCCTTAACGGTCTCTTCCAACCATGGCGATTCACCAGACTTAACATACTTCAATTTTGTTGTCATAGATACTATTGCAGGACCAATTGCAAATTGAAGTAAAATAAACAGGGCTGAACCAATAAACGCAACTAAAAGCCCCATTGTCATGCCAAGATTTAGTACAAAAACTATTCCAAATATGAAAAGCCCAAATATGAAAACAGACAAAAAAACTGCTGTTGCCATTGCAAACTTTAACTGGGACAAATTTGCCACTGTAACTTCTCCTTATTCACAAACTATTAACTGAAGAATTAAGTCTTTCCCAAAAACAAACAGTGTCTTCTCCTAACTTTTTATGTTTTATAGACAAACTTTTTGTCTATGTAGCTTTTGTAGTTTATTCCTCCTTTAAAACCGCATTCATATGTGGAGACAAATTTACGTTTGCGATTTTTTGTATTTGATGTTTATAGCACTAGAGTGTTCAATTTTTTGAAATACCCTATTTTTCTGAATTAATTGTATGCAGTGAAAAAATTATATGGGGTAAGCTCCGCAGATTCTGCAGAACTGAATTTTGGTCTTAACATACCCTTTACATTGTGGGCACATTTTTGTGCCATTATTTGAATCTGAAAAAACCTCTGATGGTTTGCCAACGATTTTTCTGAATGACTCATAATAGAGTAGTTGTTCTTTATCGCGAATTTGGACGTTGTCCGCTTCAAGAATGGTTTTTTGTTTTTCTCCAAATTCAGTGTCAGTGTACTGTTTTTGAAAAACACTATTTAATGCCGCTGTTCCTGTTCCTGCTTCAAGCGGTGCTTTAGGTCTCCAAACAACCTCTTGAGGGAGAGCATCTTCATATGTTTTACGTAACAACCATTTACTGTACTTTTCACCGTTATGCATGTTTATTTTAACTTTTATCGGTAGCTTTTTTGCCCAGTCCATAAACAAGGGATCAAGATAAGGTTGTTTTACTTCAATTCCTAAAGAGTTTGACAATGTTATGCTGCTAAATCTCATCTCAGTCCACATATCCAACTGCTTTTTACAAAACTCTTCCTCTGAGAGATGAAATTGCCAAGGATAACCAAAAAGCTCATCTAAGCCATCACCGGTCAAAATTTTGGATAAACCCTGCTCTTTTAAATGAACCACGCCGATGTAGATGGATATGCTGTTTCTTACGTCCATAGGGTCAAAAGTTTTCAATGCTTTAACAACTTTAGGCACATTTTCTAAAGCTTCCTTAATATCAAAACTAAAAGTTTCATGATTAAGCTTTAAAAATTCAACCATTTTTTTAACATAAAACGTGTCTTTTGGGTCACCTTGTTTAAACGCGATAGTTAATGTTGAAATGTCTGGATTGTGTTTTATAGCTTCATAAGCAATTATGGATGTGTCTGTCCCCGCGGAAAATAACATGCCATCTCCTAAATTGTCTTCAATAACTTTACTTACTACACTTTTTGCTTCCGGTATAAGGTGAATGTACTCTTTTTGGTCAAGTGACATATTGTTTCCTCAGACCTATTCTTTTTTACCTTATTTAAGTTTCGTAAAAGAGCCCTAAAACAAAAAATGTAACTCATATTGCAAAGAATAGTGAAACGCAGTGTATAACATTAAAAGATCATGAAATTTTTAACAAAAATTTTTGTTTGCCGTAAAACATTTTAAACCCCATAAACCTAAAAAATGTTAGAGTGGCAAAATGGAACAATACCCTTTACCTAAAACGTCTGTAAAAATATTGACAAAAGACAACACAGTAGCAATAATCAGTGATACCCCTCTTAATACTCTTAGTTCAGGAATTTACAATGGCGGCTACAAAAAAGTTAATGCTATTTTAAATGTCTCTGTGCCTGATAATTACAATGATAAGTATCTTCATGATGATCCAATGAACCTTATCTATGATGCACAAAAAAACCTGAAAATTACCACCGACTTTATTGCTATGTTAACTGCCGCAAAAATCCAAAACCTCTCTATAACTACCAGACAAACTGGTGATGTAACCATAGTTGCAATAGCTACTGCTGGTTGGAGACACGGTGAGTCTGCAGGCGAAAACATACAAAATAGCCACTATACGCCTGGAACAATTAACATAATGGTTCTATTAGATGCTAATCCAACTGATAGCTGCATGGTCAGTCTATTTTTAACAGCAACTGAGGCTAAAACTGCGGCAATGAATGATTATGACATACGCAGTCGATACAGCGGTGATGCTGCAACTGGAACTATCACAGACAGCTTATCCATAGCAGCAACCGGTGTAGGCGAAAAAGTTGAACTTGGCGGACCAGCTTCAAACATAGGACAACTTGTAGGCAGCGCTGTAAGACAAGCCGTAAAAGAAGCTGCAGACAAACAAGAAGGATCACATAAAGGGCGAACGATATCTCGAAGACTTTCCGAACGATGCCTATCTATAGAATACTTAGCCACTGAACTTTCAAAAATCCAAATTTTTGGAGACAAAGAAACAATCACCGCGGTATTAGAACAATGCTTAACATCAAATCCCGTTCATACAGCATTTTTATTAGCAGCCGCTAAATTAGATGACGACCTAAAAAAAGGGCTAATCCCACATAACCTTGGCGATACTACTTCTCTAAGCAAAAAATTTGGCTACCTAATACTTGAACAAAAACCTATAGAAAAACTGCCAAAATTCCCAGAAATTAACCTACCACCTTTTACTAAGCAGGCTGTAATTTCAATACTTCAAACTTTTTATCTAAAAACTGTTAAGAACTGTCACTGAATAACGTAATCTTTTATGATGTAAAGATTTCATCAGCTAAAAAGGGTCAAACAGGGATACTGAATATTGAATTTGTCCCTGTTATAATGTCTGAAAAACCTCTGTAATTTGCTCAATTAGTAACCTAAAATCCCGAAGATGTAACTATGAAATCTCGTTAAAATGGCGGAATAACGAAATTAAAGGTTTTTAAGTGTTTTTTAGTGAACTAAAATGTAAAAACATAGTTATATTGTG
>JAITBW010000027.1 GCA_031283385.1 Nitrososphaerota archaeon | reverse complement strand
TTTTTGAGATATATTTGCAAATGATATAAAAATATTCAAACATTATCATCGCTATTTAGTAAGTCTCTTGGTAGTTAAAAATGCAATAATCTCTAATAGGTAGATTTACTCAATAATGGAGATTTGAAAAATGACTGATGATGTTTACAAACCGCTTATTGTTCAGAGCGACATGACTTTGTTGCTTGAGACAAATAACGAATCATATGAGTCTGCTCGTGATGAGCTTTCTGCGTTTGCTGAAATGGTAAAATCTCCTGAGTATGTTCACACGTATAAAATGTCTTCGATTTCTCTTTGGAACGCAGCAAGTGCGGGGGTAAAAAGTGAAGATATTTTATCATCTCTTGAAAAATATAGTAAATATCCTATATCTGAAACAGTTATTACCCGTTTAACACAAATTATTAATCGTTATGGTAAAGTGCGGATTTGTAAGGAACATGGAGAACTGTTTCTTGAAACAGACGACAAATTTATTATGGCACAACTTTGCGCTGAAAAGTCAGTTTACAAATTTTTTATCGATACCCCACAAAATAATAGGGTAAAAATAAATTCTATGTTCCGGGGGCACATAAAACAGGCACTTATGAATATTCAATTTCCACCAGAGGACTTGGCAGGGTATGTGGATGGCGAGAAGCTATTTTTTGATTTAAAGAGTGATGTTTTTCAGCCTCGTGATTATCAGTTGGCTGCTGCTAGTGCTTTTCGTGTGGGGGGTAAGGGTGATCATGGTGTTGTGGTTTTGCCTTGTGGTGCGGGTAAAACTATTGTTGGGATTGAGGTTATGGCGGAGTTGAAAACGGAAACGTTGATTCTTACTACTTCAATTACTGCTGCGCGGCAGTGGATTAGTGAATTAATGCATAAAACAAGTATTGATCCTGAATTGATTGGTGAATATAGTGGAGAGAAGAAAGAAATAAGACCTGTAACGGTTTCGACGTATCAGATTGTTAGTGCAAGGGATAAGTCTGGTGAGCAGAAGCATTTTAATTTATTTTCTAGGCGTAATTGGGGGTTTATAATTTATGATGAGGTGCATACGCTTCCTGCGCCGGTTTTTCGTATAACTGCTGAATTGCAGGCAAAGCGTCGGCTTGGTTTAACTGCTACTCTTGTGCGTGAGGATAATCATGAGGCAGATGTGTTTGCTTTAATTGGTCCTAAGCGTCATGAAATGGGTTGGAGAGTGCTTGAGGGTCAAGGGTGGATTGCTCAGGCTGAATGTTGTGAAGTGCGTGTTTCTTTGCCTGAGGAGTTAAAAATGTCTTATGCTGTTGCGTCTAAGCGTGACAAGTTTCGTATAGCGGCAGAGAATCCTGATAAGTGTGCGGTAATTCGTAATTTAATTGTAAAACATAATGGTGCACATGTTTTGATTATTGGTGTTTATCTTGAGCAGCTTAAAGGTATTGCTGAAGAGTTTTCTGCGCCGCTTATTACAGGTAAGACAAGTCATAAGGAACGTGAGGAATTATATGGTCGTTTTAAACGTGGGGAAATTTCGCTTCTTGTGATGTCAAAAGTTGCGAATTTTGCAATAGATTTGCCAGATGCAAATGTGGCAATTGAGGTGAGTGGGAGTTTTGGTTCAAGGCAGGAGGAGGCTCAGCGGCTTGGACGTATTCTTCGTCCTAAGAGGAATGAAAATAAGGCTTATTTTTATACTCTTGTATCCCGTGATACCAGAGAGGAAGATTTTTCAATGCATCGTCAATTATTTCTTACTGAGCAGGGTTATCCGTATAAAATTGTAGGTGAAGAAGTAAATGGCTGAGGTAGCAAAGCTTGCTGAATATCTAAATACATGCAGTATAGGCACGCCATATGGTTTTGCCGATGGAACTGGTTTAACAGAGCTGCATAAACGTATTTTTAAGAATAAAACGCCTGTTATGAAAAAGGACATGGTGTACAATCTTTTCAGGTTTTATGTTAAGGAACAGAACATTATTGAAATATGGAATGGTCTCTCTGAATGTGAGAAGGATTTCATAAGATACATAGTGCAATGTGGAGGTGAACATCTCCCTACAACAATTCTTTATGCTAAAAAGTATAATCTTAAATTAGAGTATGTAGCACCAGGTGGCTATAAGAAAAGTATAACGTCCACCTTTGACTATATGTATCTAAAATTTCTTCACCTGCTAACATGGAATTTTCCTGATACAAAAACTGTGGTCTTTTTTCCAGGCGGCAATATGCCTCTTATTGTTTTAAAAGCGTTAAGAAAGCTTGTAGGTCCAATAAAATTTGAATGCAAAGAATATATCCCAACGAAAACTGATTGCATAATTAGTCGAGAGAACCGAATTAGCGATTTCGCAACTCTGGTAAAGCTGGTTATAGGAGAACCATTGAAGGTTAAGCCGGCAACGTTTGAGCTTACACCTGCAAAACTTGCAAAAATAGTAGAGTTAATAGGTTTTGAAGAGGTATGTGATATGGAGGGCAATTTTTGTTCTCCAAAAGAGGCGAAACGTAGTAAAGACTTTAAAGTGGCTCATCCGCTTTTTGTACTATCAGTTAATTCAGGTTTACTTGACATTGACAACGAAGAACTTGTGTGTTCAGGTAAAAATGTGTCCAAGTTATTGTCTGTATCTCCAAATGTATTAGCAAAACAGTTGTTTGATGATTACATCAAAGAAAATAGCATCCAAGAACTCCAGCATATAACACATATTGCAGTTCGGGATGGTTACTGGAAAATTGAGTGGGATAAGTGTAGAAAAACTATTATAGATTTGCTGAAAAATTGTCCAGTTGAAAAATTTTTAAAATATGAAGATTTCGACAATCATACAAAAATGTTCTATGGTAATTTTTTTAGACGAACATATCATCGTAAAGTTGTAGTAAAGGGTTACAAATTTAACGATTATTATGACGCTATGTACTATGAACCAGAATGGAGTGAGTGCGAATCGCAAATTATACGGCTCATCTTGTCGTTTTTGTCCGCTATGGGACTGGTTGATATTGCATATACCGAAAATGTTGCCCGAATTAAATATGCTAATGATGACTTCTGTGTTGGAATCGCAGGTTTTCGTATTACAAAACTTGGCGCATGGGTTTTTGGATTAACTGATAAATATCAAACAACCAAAACTGTAAACACCCTAAATGATCAGGGTCAATTACTTGTATTACCCGAGTACTCTGTTATCATTTCAGGACTAAACTGCCGTATTGAACATGAAACTTTTTTCAGTAAATTCTTGACCAAAGTTTCCGTTGACGGAAACGCCGCAGTTTACAAACTTGATTTCCAGTCTATAATCCGCGCATATAACCTTAACATAACACCGCAAAAAATAAAAAAAGCTTTACAAAAAGCAAGCAACAAACCACTTCCAGATAATATTATACGTTCTCTTGATGATTGGCAACTAAAAATCGGACGGGTTAAAATACACACTTTGACCATACTTGAGACAGACGATGCATTACTACTTGAGGAAATAAAGCACATGAAAGGCTTTGATCGCATGATAATAAACGAGCTACATCACGCCATAGCAATTGATAGTGAACAACAAAAAAAAGCAAAGGCACTAATTGAAAAAAACGGGTGGCCAGTAAAAATTTAACCCTACCATTCAAAGTCAATAGTTACAGTTAACTATGAAGGATTTTATGAACCGTTATGTGTAACTTATTTTTTGGTGGGTAATATATTATGACCGTTTTTATCAATTTCGTTTGCGCGTATACGTGTTGTAGATATTGGTTTTTTGTTATCTGCAGGGACTAGACGAATTTTTATCAGGTTTAAAGGCGGCAGGTTTGTCTCTGCACGTTTTTGGTTAATTGTTTTACATATTTTAACGGTTTCTTGGCTTACAATAAGAGCATCTATAAGTCTGTCTTTGTTTAAAGTTAATCCATATGAGTCATGTAAAGGAGAAATTTCGAAACGGCTTTTATAACCATTTTTTTCCAGAAAACTAGCCAACTCTTCTAATCGTTCAGCATATGACGCAGTTTTATGGGGTTTATTCATTTTTGCAACAAATTCATCACTCGATAAACCTACAAGTACATGTTCACCTACTTGAAAGGCTTTCTTTAACAGTGTCATATGCCCTTTATGTAACTCATCAAAGGTTCCACCAACGGCCACTGTTTTAAACTGTTTCTTCATTGTTTTCAATTAATCGGACACCTTGAAAGTCTACTGCACATGTTATCACTTGCTCTTCTGGGAGAACTTGCTTAAAAGCTTCTACAACAGCATCTGCCTTTTTTTTCAAAACTACAGCGTGTACTGCCTCACCTAGCATGTTTTGCGTAGCACCAATAGCACCAGCGCGCAGAGCTAAATTTACAAGTTCACATATCCTATCTGAGGCAAACCCGGCGTTTTGAGCAAATAACCAACAGTTTGATAAAAAATTTTCTAAACAAGGATTTTCTAAAATTTTTGTTAACGCTTCTTTTCCGTAACGACTAATTACACTTTTACGCTCAGATGAGAGAATAGCTTTAGGAATCGGTGTATTATGAAAACCAGCTACAATGACATATTCAGGGTTTATAGGTATACGATCAATTTTACATATACTAGGCGCACCGGGTTCTGTTACAAGAATTAGCCCACCCCCAGCAGTCAAGGAGCTAACTGTACCTAAACCTGTTTGAAGACGAATTTCAGCTAAATGCGCAATTTCACCTATTTGATTAAAAGTTAAAGGCAAATTCAACGCCTCCTTAAGAGCTAAACCAGTAGTTAACGCTCCACCAGCACTAGTCCCAAACCCCATACCTATAGGAACACCAATTTGATGATCCACAGCTACAACATATTTTTTATCAATCCCACTAAGTAATGTCTGAACTACATCCCTAGTCACTTTCGCGTCTTCTGTAACAAGCCGATTATTTATAGTAACATCAACACAGCTCTCAGAAGACTCATCTATAGTAACTTTAGTGTTAACACCTAACTGTAGCCCAAACCCGCCTCCTCGTGCACCCATGTAACGTAAATCCTCGATTTCAACACCATTTTCGGGTACACTACAAATTTCAAATACGCTAGATATAGCTCCAGGAGCAAATGCACTAACGGTCTTTTTAGGCATCCAATCCGCCTTTTAAAGATTTTTTCGGATAACGTTGCAAATTGGGAAAAATCTTCTGAATCACCTTAATTATCGGAACAGCCATTATTATGAAGGGTAGTTCTGTGATTATGAGCCATACGAAGAGCGGTAAAATGTATATGAACGGTATAGGTTCGCCGAAGTGTGTTAAGAACATGGGGCTTACTAACCATACAAGTATTGAAAGTAAAAGTCCACCTATAATTTGACCGATTACAGCACCTGTAGCGTAACTACTCCATTCTTTCCAACGGACAGAAATTACTATAATTGCGGATAGACTGACAATTATGGTTATTGCAAAAGCGAGGAAAAAAGTGTTAGATGTTAAGCCTGTGTAAGCGGTAAAGTCGGAGAGTAAAATAATGGATGCAGCTATTAGCGCGGTGATTTCTATAGTTATAATTGTTAGAGTTTGTTTTAGGTTAATGTTTTTAGTATATAGATAGCCTATTAGGAAAAACAGAATAAAGTTAGGCGGAACACCTGCTATTAGACTTAGGGTGGGGTTACCGTTTACTATGATGTCTCGTATGAATATACCTATAGCTCCACTTATGCCACCGACCCATGGCCCGTATAGTGCAGCGAAGATTGCGGGGATTATAACAGCGGGGAGAAAGCCTATACCAAAGAAGCTTATGCCGCCTGTTAAAATTCCAAATGCTGCATACAGTGCTGAGCAGATACTTATAGCGGCAATATCTCGTGATGTAAGATGTGGGATGTTCAAGGCATGTCCTCTTTAAACGTGAGATTAACTTTCAAAAGGCATAAACCAAATAAGTATTTTGGTTATAATGTTTAAACATGTTTAAACAACACATGTAAAACAACAACAAAAAACAGCAAAAACAAAACAACCAACAAAATTAAAAAAAGAAAACACGCCAAACATGACAAATGACCAGGCTAAAACAACCAGTATACATTCAACTGGTAGCAAACCATCAGTTTTTTGAAGACAAAAAAAATCAAAAAGTTGAATATGACAATTACTTTTTGTGCCGTTTAATGCGGTCTTGGCGTTGAGATTTTTTTCGCCAATCCTTTTTACGCTGTGTCTGCATAGTAAAGCGTTCCTGTCTAGGAGCATCAATCTTGCGAAATGGCGCTACTTCACGATAAAACGCGGCGTAAGTCAATTTATCATTTTTTAAATCTAAAATTAACCGGTTTAAATCCGTCTTAATTTCACTATCGCTAGTCCTATCAAAAGCTTCAACATACACAGAGTAGGCAGCATGAAATTGGAAATTTTCTGGGTCATCAACATCAAGTTTTTCAGGTGCTTGCGTATTTTTCTCGTAAGGTTGTTCAGTCATTCTATTTTCCCAAGTATTTACAATTAACATCTTGTCTTACCCCCTTTTATAAGTGTGCCTACAAAAAACCAGTTAACACAAGCCAAACACGCACAATTAAACAAAACAACAAACTATTTACTATTTACCGTTTAACACATTTCCCCAACACTACATCAAAATGATTTTCAGCACCATAATCACAATTTTTACAATCATCCCGACTATCTTGCCCAAAAGGACAACCCTTCAAATCAGCCATAACTTTCACTAAAAGACATAAACATAACTAAAATATAAAAACCATGCACTAAAAGTCTGGGCAAACTTATTTTAAAGCATATCATTTCCCGAAATTATTTCACTAGTTCTATCCACATATTTTGTATGACTAATTTAACAAAACAGCAGCAATTAAAGATGTATTTACTTAACAATAAGTGTCACTGTTTTTTGAAATGCTATATACAGTCTTTATATGTAACATGTTTTTCGTGAACAAACCACATTTGTTGACTTTTTCAGATAAGCACTTTTTACAATTCACCATAAAATAACTTTTATTTGGCGACATATACACACAACACCATGTTATCTAATGTGAAACGCCAAAAAACAAATAAAAGAACATGTTAGACGCTTTCTAACAAAGCTGACACCTTAACACTCATCATTTCATCCAATGTATTCTGCACTTTATGATAAAAGTCATTGACCACACAATTATGTGCTGCATTTCGGCTACAATATTCATCAGCTTCTAAACACCTATTTATCCTCATAGTCTTTTCAAAAGCACTCGCAATATCCAACACAGACACATCACTCACAGACTTTACCAACTCAAAACCACCAGTCGAACCACGCCTTTCACATATTATACCAGCATTTTTCAAAACCCTAGCAACCTTATGCATCATACCACACGGAATACCCATACTACCACAAATCTCAACACTAC
>JAITBW010000022.1 GCA_031283385.1 Nitrososphaerota archaeon | reverse complement strand
TAAGGTTACAGGTATTGTAACTTTGGAGGGTATAGAGAAGACGTTGAAAGTGAAATTCAAGCCAGATTTAGCTGAGAAAAACTTTTCTGTTGTAAAAACTGCGTATAATGAGGTTAAGCGTGTATGAGTGGTCAAGAAAAAAGCTGGAAAGAACTAATGTTTGCTGCTGTAAGTCCAAAGCCTAGTACAGACTTTTTAACAGGTGATTGGAAAACATTTACGCCAGTATATGACAAAGAGAAATGCGTTGGATGCTTGCAATGTGCTATGCTCTGTCCTGAGGGTGCTATAATTTGGAATGCTGCCGCTGGGAAGGTAGAGTTTAATTTTAATTACTGTAAAGGTTGTGGTATATGTGCTAATGAGTGTCGGGTAAAGGTTATTAGCATGAGTATGCCTGATAAAGAGGAATAAGTATGGTGTCTAAACAACCCGTTAATCAAGAACTTTTAGCTTTAAATGGTGATGAAGCAGTCGCTTTAGCTGTTAAGCAGTCAAATGTTGACGTAGTTGCTGCATATCCTATCACACCGCAGACTATTATAGTTGAGAAATTTAGTGAGTACGTTGCAAATGGTGAAGTAACAACAGAGTATATCTGCACAGAGTCAGAACATAGTGCAATATCTGCCTCTATAGCAGCGTCCTTGACAGGTGCTAGAACATTTACTGCAAGTGCGTCTGCAGGGTTAGCTCTTATGCATGAAATCTTGTTTGTAGCGTCAGGCTCGAGAGCTCCAATAGTTATGGCTGTTGCGAATAGGGCGTTGTCTGCGCCTATAAATATTCATGGTGATCACTCTGATAGTATGGCTCAGCGTGATAGTGGGTGGATTCATATATATGTGGAAACTGCTCAAGAAGCGTATGACTCTATTTTGCAGGCTTTTAAAATAGCTGAGGATTTAGATGTTTCTTTGCCTATAATTGTAGGTTTAGATGGTTTTGCAATTAGTCACACATTAGAAAACGTTAATGTACTGCCAGATGAGGCAGTGGCGCAGTTTGTAGATGAACGTGTTTTGCCAATGGTTGTAACGCATGAGGGGAAAACTGTGCCTTTCAAGCTTGATCCTGATAGTCCTATGACTATGGGTCCAAATGTTTCGCCAGCTTTTTACTTTGAGTTCAAGCGTCAGCAGGATGAAGCTATGAAAAATGCGTTGCAAAAAATACAGGATGTAAACGCGAAATATGCTGAGCTTTCTGGCAGAAGCTATGGCAATGGTCTTATTGATACTTATCAGTTAGAAGATGCGGAAATAGCCGTTGTAGTAATAGGCTCAACAGCGGGTACATTAAAAGTTATGATTGATGAGCTTCGTAGCGAGGGCATAAAAGCTGGTTTATTACGTTTACGTACTTTCCGTCCCTTCCCTGTAGAGCAACTGCAAAATGCGCTAAAACATCTCAAAGTGCTCGCAGTTATGGACAAAAGCATGTCCTTTGGCGGCTTTGGTGGTCCTTTATTTAACGAAGTCCGCACGACCTTATTTGATCTAAAACAGCACCCTATAGTGGTTAACTATCTTTTCGGCATAGGTGGCAGAGATAGTAATCCTCATAATTTGCGAAAAATATTTGAAAACATGCAGCAGATAGCTAAAACAGGACAAGTAGACACTGTTGTGCACTATCTAAACTTGAGGGAGTAAAAAAGACAATGACAACATCAACACCAATATCACAAGACGAATGGAAATTTACGGCAAAAGACGCGGCACTAAGACCTGATCTGTTTTTTTCAGGACACCGTGCATGTGCTGGATGCGGACCGGCAACAGTGTTACGCTTAATAATGAAGGCAACACGTGGTCCAACAATTGTAACGCAAGCTACAGGTTGCATGGAAATTGTCAGCTCCATTTATCCTTACACTTCCTGGGGGCTGCCTTGGCTTCATACAGCGTTTGAGAATGTGGCTGCGAATGCTTCAGGTATAGAAGCTGCTGTGAAGGCTATGCAGAAGAGAGGTAAAATAAAGCAGGAACACATAGACGTTATAGCTCTAGCGGGAGATGGCGGTACATATGATATAGGTTTTCAGGCTCTATCAGGTGCGCTTGAAAGAGGTCATGATTTTCTCTTCATATTATATGATAATGAAGGGTACATGAATACAGGTATACAAAGAAGCGGCGCGACACCTACAGGGGCATCTACTACAACAACTCCTGCTGGAACAGTGCAGCCGGGTAAACTTGAAAAGAAAAAACCCCTAACCGATATAGTTCTTGCACACGATATAGAATACGTTGCAACAGCTACGCCTTACTACTGGAAAGATCTCATGATCAAAGTCAGAAAAGGTCTAGAAATTAAAGGACCTGCGTTTCTCCACATTTTTGCGCCCTGTCCACGAGGATGGAGAACAGAACCAGCAAAAACTATGGAATACTCAAAACTTTCCGTTGACACATGCATATTTCCACTATGGGAAGTAGTAAACGGCAAACGCGCGCTATCAACACCTAGTAAAATATTCCAGCTATCTCCACAGAAAGCAAAGCCCATAACAGACTACTTCGAAGGACAAGGACGCTTCCGACACCTATTCAAACCAGAAAACAAACAACTACTAGACCAGCTACAAGAAGCAACAAACAAACAATGGCAAAAGCTACTCAAACAATGCGAAACACCCTAACCTCCTTTTTAACAACTTAAAAACATCTTTTCTTCAACATTATTGTTATTCGACTGTTTTTATCTAATGCTGCTATCTTGTCAAGTAGTGATATAGTGTAGATAGCTAAGTGGTTGTCTAGTATTCTGGCTGTTTATTGTGGTGTATGCGGCGCGTTTTTGAGGCTATGATTATGCTAACTAAAAAGATGACTACTATAAGGACTATAATTCCAATTACAAACATTGTTGGAAAAGAGATAAAGTTGTATTGACGTGTTTCGGTTACGGTCTCACCGGATGATGTGACTCCTACGACGTTTAGTGTATGTTCTCCAATATCATAATCATTTGTGTTAAAAGACCAACGATAAGGTGTACTGGTGGCATTTAGCATCAAGTTGTCATCTAAATAAAATTCCACTCTGACAATGTTGCTTGAAGCTTCCGCGGAAATAGTGAACTGTCCATTTATTTCATTAAAAGCAGCGTAACCATTGTTTTTAAAACTTGATAGGTGCAAAGAAGACTTTTCATCGCTTTGTGCAACGCTAAAATTTGCAAACACCACTAATAAAAGAATGCTGCTTATGATGACTGATGCCAACATTTTTTGTTTCTTGTTTTCAGTTACCATTTGTCCACCTTTTTGCAAATATTTTTCTGCTAACCTCTGTATTAAAATGATTAATAATGTAACTGTCATTGATATACTAAGGTGTTGTGGGAGGCGTTTAATCGGCTTGATTTTAGGCGTGTTGGCGAAACTTTTCTTAAATCTATCGTTTTTGTGTCTAATAACAGTATATGGGTTGCATAAACCTTTAATAATTGGGTGACTGATGTGTTTACAAATTTCATATTGATAGTTAAAAGAGGAAGTAATGTATGAGCAAATCTGATAAACCCCACTTAAACATTATCATCATGGGGCACGTCGACAATGGTAAATCAACAACCACAGGACACTTACTATACTTAGCCGGTGTCATCGACCAAAGAACCATTGATGCATATCAAGCAGAAGCAGAAGCAATGGGAAAAGGAACATTCCACTTCGCGTGGGTTCTCGATAACCTAAAAGAAGAACGCGAACGCGGTGTCACAATCGATCTTCGATTCCTACAATTCCCCACCAAGAAATATAACATGACCGTTATTGATGCTCCAGGTCACAGAGACTTTATCAAGAACATGATTACAGGCGCAAGCCAAGCTGACGCCGCAATCCTCTTCAGTTCAGCCAAGAAAGGCGAATTCGAAGCAGGCATAGGCGCTGGCGGTCAAACACGTGAACACGCATTCCTTGCATTCACCTTAGGTATACGCCAATTAATCGTTGCAATTAACAAAATGGACGACTCAACAGTTAACTGGGGTCAAGAACGTTATGACGAAATGAAGAATGAAATTTCAAGAATGCTCCGCATGGTCGGATTCAAACTTGACAAAATCAACTTCGTTCCAGTTTCCGGTTGGAAAGGCGATAACTTAGCTAAGAAAAGCGAAAACATGCCTTGGTACACTGGTCCAACATTAATGGATGCACTTGACGAATTAGAACTTCCAGCAAAACCAACAAACAAACCACTCCGTGTTCCAGTACAAGACGTTTACACAATCACAGGCATTGGCACAGTCCCAGTAGGCAGAGTTGAAACAGGCATACTCAAACCAGGTGCAAACATTGTCTTTATGCCATCAAACAAAACGGCTGAAGTCAAATCCATAGAAATGCATCACACTAGCATACCAATGGCTGAACCAGGAGACAACGTTGGAATAAACGTAAGAGGCATCGCTAAAAATGATGTCCACCGTGGAGACGTTGCAGGTCCAGCTGATAATCCACCAACAGTCGCAAAAGAATTCATAGGTCAAATAATCGTTATTTACCACCCAACAGCAATCGCTGCAGGCTATACACCAGTACTTCACTACCACACAGGTCAAATTGCAGTCAAATTCGTTGAACTAATCAAAAAGATTGACCCAAGAACAGGACAAGTATCTGAAGAAAATCCAAGCTACCTAAAAACAGGTGATGCAGCTTGGGTACGCATGGAACCATTACATCCAATTGCAATCGAAGCATTCAATGACTTCCCAGAACTCGGCAGATTCGCCATAAGAGACATGGGAACCACAGTCGCAGCAGGCGCAGTCAAAGAAATAACCAAAAAGGGTCCATAAACCCTCCTTCTTAATTTTTAATTTTTATTTATTTAATTTTTAATAAAATTTTAACTAAACATATTCTATAATTAACAGACCTCCTTAACACTTCTATTAATCTGCCATATTGTATATTACAGTGTATGGTGGTATGGTTTTTGTTAGAGGCGTAACTAAATGAATTACCTACCTCTTACGAGGTAGGTATCCATTGCTTTCAAGCTCGGTTGATGTAGTCTTCAATCTTTGCACTAGTAACAACGCCAGCAGTACGCACAGCATAACCTTCAGAC
>JAITBW010000098.1 GCA_031283385.1 Nitrososphaerota archaeon | reverse complement strand
TGGTTTCTAGAAGTTTGCGTATGATTGATTTAACGATTTTTTTGTTTGCTCGTTTTCATGTTAATGGTGCGCGAGAGGAAATATGGGATCTCGTTCATAATCCCTTTTGAAACACTCTCATAAAGACATTTGTAACTATTATCTTGTCGTCTACCACAATTGAATACGCATCATCTACCATAGGGATTACATGAGAACGATTTTTTTCAGTCCATACGTCAGCAGCGGTGTCATACATAAACACGGCATATTCAGTTATAACAAAAATTTTACCATCAACAACACTCGCTGGGTGATTCTTTCCCTCAAACGGAGGAGAAGTCTTAGTGCTCCAACTATCCTTAGCTACATCATAAACCTCAGTTACCCTGCAATCCAACAATGCAGCTTTTTCATCAATGGCTTCACCACCAATACAATAAATCTTGCCCTTATAGGTAGCTATAGCAAAGTTAGATCGCGCTGTAGGCATAGATTTCAAAGTAACCCATGTATCAGACACTGGATCATAACACTCATTAGTACCCACAAAACCGCGACCATCAAAAGCAGTATTAAACACTGTATATCCTCCAATGGCATAAATTTTGCCCTCCACAGCAATAACCCCCAAACCCGCTCTAGCCTGACTCATAGGAGTCTTAACAGTCCAAGAATCTTCAACCAAGTCTAAGGCGGAAACAGAACTAAACACCACGGTAAATAATCCGCATATAAAAAAGAAAATCAACAGGACAGGAATAATTTTGTTCATGTGCAACATAGACATATTTTGTTCGTTTATTGATAAAGTTTTTTATCAACGCCGATTTTGGAAGCAAAAAATGGTTTGAGCTATTTTCTTGGTTTATCATTTGAGTGTATGCTTAGGTTTGGTATTTTTGAGATTTTTTACATTTAGAGATGCGTGGGTATAATGGTTGTTATAAGATTGTGATTGCGTGGTGTGTAAAATGGTGGAATACAAATTTGTGTCTCAGAGAGGATATTAAAAGCTGTAAAACATAAAAAATTGACACAATATATCTTTGTGAACGCTCCTAAGGAAGCTAAGTATATTGACAAAGTTTTAGCTACTACTTAGAATATGTATAGAAAATTCTTTGCATGTACACATCGAGAAAAAGTTGGTGCTTTACTATGAAGTGAAAAAGGGAAAATGGCTTTACTGAAAATTGGGCGTGACATTTGTCGTTGCGTGTTTGGTGAAACGGTTGTCAAGAACACCTGTGTTTTTTAAAATTTTTTCAATTGCGTAAGTGGTAGTTGATTATGTGTCAATACGAAAAATTTTCAAACGTTTACTAGCAATATAAACTAATGTTATACGCTCCTGTTTTTACAAGGGAGGCGAATGCCTTCATAGCCATGAAAATAAGATATATTTTCATTTATGGAAGTATTTTTGAGGGATTATTGTTGGTTATGAGAGTAGGTTTTTTAAGTATTTGCTAATTAATTGGGGTTGGCGGTAGATTGTTTTTAGTGTTTTTTGTGGGTGTTTAATGTTGTTGATTAATGATAGTTGTTTGTATTTTTTTAGTGCTTGTTTGGCGATTTCTTTAACTTCTTGTGGGGTAAAATCTTTTGTGTGTATTAGAGAGTGTCCTAAGGGGTGTCTTGCTGAAGAGCCAAATGAAGACCAAGATATTTCCGTTTCAAGGTAGTCATTTGCTATACATTGTTCATGTAATCTTGTGCCAAAAGTTGGAGTGGCTGTGAATAAATGCATGCCTACGTCGTATTTTCGTTTGAGCATTAGAGCAAAATTTACAGTTTGTTGCATGTTTTCTTTTTTTTCGCCTGGAAATCCGATAATATAAAATGCTCCGGTTTTAAGACCGATTTGTTTTGCGTTTTTGGCGAACTCTACTACGCTGTCGAGGTTGAGGTTTTTACATATGACTTTATCTAAAATTTCCTGATCGCCTGATTCTACGCCTACAAAAACGTTGATAACTCCTGATGATTTCATTTTTTCAAGCAGGGGCTTGTTTAAATGGTCTGCGCGGACGCCATTTGGAGTGTCCCAGCCGATTTTAGTGTTATAGTTAATTAAACCGTCACATATTGTTTCGAATCGTTTAAGGTCAAAAGTTAGATTATCGTCTTCAAAAAGCACGTTTTTAACATTGTACTTGTCAATGACATGTTTAATGTGATTTAAAACGTATTCAGCAGAGTGCGCTCGAAATTTTTTGCCCATATGTAAATGGACAGAGCAGAAACAGCAATTGAAAGGACATCCGCGACTGGTAACCATTGATATGGCTCGTTTTTGGAAGCTGCGGTAACCCATTTTATTTGTTAAATAATACTCCATATCTACAAGATGATAAGCGGGATAAGGTAGCTCGTCAAGATTTTCTAGAAAAGGTCGTGCGTCATTAAGTATAACTTTGTCATTTTGTCGGTAAGCAATTCCTAAAATATCGTTTAACAATTTTTTACCTTCAAAATACTTAACAATTTCAAGAAGCGCATATTCACCTTCACCGATAACAATTATATCAACATTTTTAGCCTCTTTCAAAAACTCTTCAGGCACCGTAGAAACATGCGGACCGCCTACGACTGTTAGGATATTTGGATTGACTTTTTTTGCTAATTCACTTACTTTTAAAGCGTTACCAATTTGGCTAGTGAAAGGACCAGAGATACCTACAATGTCAGGTTCTCGTTTACGTATTTCTGCCTCAATCTGACTAAAAGGCATACCAACAGTTACAACATCACCATTTTTTTGAGGCTTAAAATCAGTTATGAAGGCATCTAAAAGTTCAACAACATACCCCTCCTTATCAAGAACAGCAGCAAGATACAGTAAACCCAAAGGTATACTACCCGCAGGCGGCTCTGAACCCGGATAGAACTGTTGAGGGGGATTTATTAAGAGAATTTTCATGGTAACCCTTTAATTTATCTAGTTGAGCAAAATGTAATATTTAAATTAGCCTCAAAATTGGGTAAAAACAATTTTCACTTTTAAACTATCATCTACTCAATGCTTCATGTAAACATTAAAGCTGCACCGTAAAACTTAAGCAGAAACACAATATACAAGCTAAAGGCGAATTTTTATGGTTAAAATCACAGTAAAAGACGGCGTATATTCAGTCGGAGTAGTTGACTGGAACATACGTGACTTTCATGGCTATATCACCAGTAGAGGAACAAGCTATAACGCATACCTTGTGCAAGACGAGAAAACAGCACTTGTTGACACTGTTAAGGCACCATTTGTAGGGGAACTTGTCAGCAACATTTCAGAAATTATTGACATGGAAAAAATAGACTACATAATAGTTAACCATGTAGAAATGGATCATTCAAGCTCATTGCCCATCATAGCTAAACTTGCTAAAAACGCCAAAATTATTTCCACACAACGCGGCAAAGAAGAACTCATTAAACATTACGGCCACGATTTTGACACGGTAAAAACCATCAAATCCGGCGAAGAAATTAAACTAGGCAAAAAAACAATCAAACTCATCGAAGCACCAATGCTCCACTGGCCAGACAGCATGTTCAGCTACATTGTAGAAGACAAAATTTTATTATCCAACGACGCCTTTGGCCAACATTTTGCCAATTCACACCAATTTGACGACGAAGTAGATAACCACATCCTTATGGAAGAAGCAGCCAAATATTATGCCAACATTCTCATGTTATTTGCTCCACAAATTATTAAGAAAATCAATGAAGTTATCGCTATGGGTATACCTATTGACATCATCTGTCCAAGTCACGGAATAATTTGGCGTAAAAATCCAATGCAAATAATTCAGGCATATATAGATTGGAGCAACGGTACAGCAACTGAAGATAAAGTAGTCATAGTTTTTGATACAATGTGGGAAAGCACAGACAAAATGGCACGAGCTATAGCGGCAGGAATATGCAGTCAAGGCATAGAAACAAAAATTCTAAAACTACGATCATCAAATAATACTGAGGCTGTAACGGAAGTTCTTAAATCGAAAGCAGTTATTGTAGGTTCACCCACAATTAATAAAGGTATTTTTCCGACAATGGCTTCTTTTATGACGTATATTACTGGGCTTAATCCTAAAGGTAAACTTTGGGGTTTCTTTGGCTCCTACGGTTGGGGTGGAGGCGCAGTAGAAAACTTGGTGGAAATGGCTAAAAGAGCAAGTTTTGACGTCTATGAATCAACTTTGGAAATTAAATGGGTTCCAGATGAAGTAGAATTTAAAAAATGTTTT
>JAITBW010000092.1 GCA_031283385.1 Nitrososphaerota archaeon | reverse complement strand
TGGTTAGTTAGTTATTTTTTGTGGTTTGTTGGGGATTGGTTTTAATGGTTGTTTGTGTTTAGTTTGTTGTGGAGTGGAGTGTTTTCTCTCGAGAATTGTGTGATGTTGTGATAAAGGCTGTTGGGTTAACTAAGCGGTATGGTGATTTTGTAGCTGTTGATGGGGTTGATTTTGAGGTTTATCGTGGGGAATGTGTGGGTTTTCTTGGTCCAAATGGTGCTGGTAAGACGACTACGGTGCGTATGATGTATTGTTTTTTGCCTCCTACTTCTGGTGTTTTGTCTATTGCTGGTTTAAGTGTTTACACGGAGGATAGGGCGATTAAGGGTGTTGTGGGTGTGGCTCCGCAGGAGGATAATTTGGATGTTGATTTTTCTGTTGTGGAGAATCTTGTTGTTTATGCTAGGTATTTTGGTATTTCTAAAGTTGATGCTTTGAGGCGGGCTAATGAGCAGTTAGAGTTTTTTCAGCTTCAGGAGAAGCGTGATATGCATGTTGAGGCTTTATCTACGGGTATGAAGCGTCGTCTTATTTTTGCTAGGGCGCTTTTGAATAATCCGCAGGTGTTATTGCTTGATGAGCCTACTACGGGTCTTGATCCGCAGGCTAGGCATCTTGTTTGGGATGCTGTTCGTCAGCTTAAAAAGTTGCAGGTAACTATTATTTTAACTACTCATTATATGGATGAAGCAGAGATTTTGTGTGATCGTATTATAATTGTTGATCATGGTAAAATTATTGAAGACGGTAAACCTAAAGAGTTAATTAAAAAACATATAGGCGAATCCGTGCTTGAACTTGATTATGATGAGGCGTTAATTCCCATTATTAAGGATGCTTTTTCTGATGCGCGTGTTGAAATAATAGGTGAGCTTATGCAGGTTTTTACTCCTAAGCCTTATGGCGTTTTTGAAAGTTTTCTACATGAGCACAAGATACAAAATTTTACCATTCGTAAGGCAAATCTTGAAGATGTATTTCTGAAATTAACCGGGCGGGGTCTTAGAGAAGTTGACTGAGGTAAATATCCGCAAGTCGCCTGCAAAATTTAGCATACCACGAGTTTCTTCAAACGTGTGGAAAGTTTGGCAAAGAAACGCTGACGTATTTAGAAAAACTATTGGCGTCAACTTTTTACCGTCAATGCTTGAACCCATTTTGTATCTTTTCGCATTTGGCTTCGGCTTAGGCGGGTTTATACCTGAAATTAACGGCGTTTCCTACATTAACTTTATCGCACCTGCCCTTGTAGCTATTTCTTTAATGCACGGCTCCTTCTTAGAGTGCACATACGGCTCATTTGTACGCATGTATTATCAGAAAACTTTTGACGCTATTGTAGCTACACCTATTAGCATTGAAGAAGTCGTAGCAGGCGAATTACTCTGGGGCGCTACACGAGGAGTAATAAACAGCTCTATAGTCCTAGCAGTAATAGGCATATCCGGACTCTTTACAGCCCAACCACTAATAACAGCTCCCTACTTCCTGCTAATACCGGTAATAGCATTTTTTGGCGGCTTAATGTTCTCCGCAATAGCTATGTGCTTTACAGCAATAGCCCCAAACATAGACTTTTTCAATTACCCAATGTTCCTACTTATCACACCTATGCTATTTTTAAGCGGAACATTCTTCCCTATATCCTCCCTACCTCAAACAGCACAGGCAATTGCATTAACAACACTACCCCTAACACATATAGTAAACCTAACACGCAGCGTCCTAACAGGCTCGACTGAAATAATATTTGGCTTAAACACCCAAACACTAATCCCCATAAGCATCATATGGATAACAATTGCAGCAACAATCTTTTTCCTATTAAGCATAAACATCATGAAAAAACGCTTAATCCGCTAATAATCACACACTAACATTTTTCACTTCAGCTATAATCAAATAAAACGCAGCCAACCCCCTCCACTCACCCCACACATCCGCAATTCGACACGCCTCACCCGCATTAATAGACCTGCCTCCACAGTAATAACGAGAAATCACACGCCTCAAACCAAAATCATCCGCCGGCAAAACATCAAACCGCTGCATACCCCTAAGCAAAGTAAGCTCCGCCGTCCAAACACCTATACCACGAACACCATCCAACACATCCACCACCTCCTTAGAACCACACCCTTTTAACCCCTCCAAATCCAAAAAACCCCCAACAACACGCTGAGACACACCATAAATATACTCAGCCTTACGCAAACTCAACCCCACACGCCTAATACCCTCAACACCCGCCTCCACCAAAGCAGCCGCTGACGGAAACGCAAAAAACTTTTCACCACCCACAATAACCGCCTCACCAAACATAACCGCCAAACGCTCCTCAATACCCCGCGCAACTTTAATAGAAATCTGCTGCTCCACTATAGCATCTATAAGCGCCTCAAAAACCGTAGGCGTCGTAGGAAACTTGAAACCACACAACATCTGCGTCACCCGCGCCATAACAAAATCCCCCTGCACATGACTATAAAAAGACTCCAAGGGCATATCTAAACTAAAAATACGACTAATCACACTTACAGCCTGCAGTTTTTCCTCCTCAGAAAAACACAAACCCTCAGCATATAACTCAAGCGTTAACTTTGGATTATTAACACAGCCATTTGACGTAAGCCTCGCCCAAACGAGCCTGCTGCCAACATCTATAACCTGTGAAAAACAATCATTCTGATAACTTCTAACACATCTATTCCCATCTATAAAAACAAGCGAACTTGTCGCCAAATCAAAGGGGGCTAACGGCTCAATTACCACAGTTGCTTTCTGAATCAATGAATTTCTGCCACACACCAATTTAGTAACAATTTTTAAGATAATAACGTTTGTCAACTGGCAGTAACTATTTTAATAAAAACATCGTGTACCTATAGCAGTGATACTTATTGACGCGCCTAGTTATCCGCATCGGCGGCTCAGTTATAGCCTCTCCTGTTAACACAGACCTGATGAATAAATACGCTCACTTAATAGAGCAAATTAAACTGCAAGGACACGAAATCGCAGTAATTTTAGGCGGCGGAACACTCGCACGAGAATTTATAAACATCGCAAAAAACCTAAACCTCGAACCCGCCGCACAGGACCAAATAGCCATATCCATTTCACGACTATACGCACAGTTATTTATGGAAAAACTTGGAAATTTAAGCAACGGAAAAGTAACCACTACACTTGACGAAGCAGCTGAATGCTTTGCACAAGGAAAAATTGTTGTAATGGGCGGATTAAAACCGGGACATACAACAGATACTGTAGGCGCACTCGTAGCTGAACGCCTACGCGCAGACTTACTAATTAAAGGAACTGACCAAGAAGGCGTTTACACTAAAGACCCACGCAAATTCCCCGACGCCATAAAATTAGATGAAATGACTTTCGATGATTTAACACATGTGCTTGAACATAGCGAACATAAAGTGGGAATCCATCAAATAATCGACTCTATTGCCATTGACATTCTAAAACGCAACTACCTAAAATTAATCGTTTTCAACGGATTTAAACCAGAAAACCTACTTTTAGCCGCAAACGGACAAAACGTTGGCACTTTAATAAAAACATAACTTTAACACATTTTTAGCTATATTTCTAAAAACAGTTTCTTACACCTTTGGTGTATACCTGATTTGCGATACTATTTATATTAAACTATTCGATACTGTGAGGCAGTTAGAGTAGAGGTAAGAAAAATGTCAACAATAATCGAAGCTATTGACCTTAAAAAAACTTATATGTTAGGCAAAATTCCAGTTGAAGCCTTACGCGGTGTTAACCTCAAAGTAGATACTGGCGACTTTATATCTATACTTGGCCCATCTGGCAGCGGCAAATCCACAATGCTCAACCTTTTAGGTGCCCTTGATAAACCAACTTCTGGCACACTACTTATAGATGGTGTAGATATTAGTAAACTTGGCGATAATCAACTTTCTGAATTACGCTTAAAAATCGGCTTCGTTTTCCAATTCTTCAATCTAATTCCACGTTTAACTGCTAAAGCAAATGTTGAATTAGCAATGTCTATAGCTAATATGAACAGAACAGAACACAACAAACGCACATTAGAACTACTTGAAACAGTCGGTCTAAAAGATCGCATAAACCACAAACCTGCTGAACTCAGCGGCGGACAACAACAACGTGTTGCAATTGCACGAGCACTAGCAAATAACCCAAAATTTTTACTCCTAGATGAACCCACAGGCAATGTCGACTCTAAAACAGCTAAAGAAGTAATGACCTTAATACACACACTCAACAAAGAAAACGGAGTCAGCATCATAATGGTTACACACGACCAAAAACTAGCAAACGAAGCCAGAAGAACAGTACAAATGTTCGACGGCGAAATACAATCTGACACGGTGAATTAACATGAAAACACCAGACATTTTCGGATACTCATTTAGCGCAATAAAACTCCGCAAACTCCGAGCAGGACTAACCATGCTAGGCGTCATAATAGGAATAGCAGCCATAGTTGCCCTCTTATCTATAACACAAGGACTGCAGGCAAGCATCACTGATCAGCTAAACCAAGGGCTATCAGCCAATTCGTTAATAATTATGCCTGGAGGCGACACTTCAGGTCAAGAAGGATTAAGCATAAACGTAGGTAGCGGCGCAGATAGTTCCGGTTTCAACTTGTATCTTAGTGATACTGCCGAAATAGAAAACTTGTCTCCAGATATAGATAGTGCCCTTGCTATAATTCAACGATCTGGATACGTTGCGTCAGGAAACATAAACCGTCGTGTAACTATATATGGTGTTGACTTTGCAACATATGCACAGGTATACAGTACTTTTTCTGCTGTAACAGGAACAATTCCAACTAACCCACAAGAAAACACGATTATACTTGGCAGTCGAATAGCTGACCCTGGTAGAAACGGTACTCAAATCATCACCATTGGAGATAATATGAATGTACTATGGCTTAATGCTACAACACGACCACCAATGAATGAAACATATGCTGCACAGGTTAGTGGCGTTTTGGGAACAGTAGGCGGATTTGGCATAGGTGGACCATCTGATACAGGTGTTTATATTCCATTGTCAACAGCTGAGAGCTTTTTTGGAACAGATACCTGTGACATGATAATTGTAACTCTAACAAATAGTGACAAAGCTACAGTTGATAGTGTTACAAATTTGATCCAAGAACATTTTGCTGGTCAAGTAGCTGTAATATCTCCAGACGCTTTGCAATCTGTGCTGGAAAGCATTTTTAGCACTATACAGCTCTTCTTAGGTGGCATTGCAGCAATTTCCCTTCTAGTAGCAGGCGTTGGCATAATGAACATTATGATAGTTTCCTTAATTGAACGCACACGAGAAATTGGTATATTAAAAGCGTTAGGTATGAAAAACAGAACGGTTTTAGCTATATTTCTAGGCGAATCAGTAATCATAGGTTTAATGGGCGCACTCATTGGTATAATCGGCGGCTGGGTTCTAGCTAATGTTACAGCTACAGTGCTTGCTTCAGGTATATTTGGTGGCGGTAATTTTGCTCTTACACCTGTGCTTACGCCTACAGTGTTTCTTGGTGCTTTAGGCTTTGGTGTAGGTGTAAGTGTAATCTTTGCATTATATCCTGCCTGGAGGGCTTCAAAACTTAAACCAGTGGATGCGTTAAGATATGCATAGCAAACACCCTTTTTCTCTTGTTTATATTAAAAAATTAGTGTTGATATGGACATGTACTGGGAATATGTGGAATATGTTTGAATGGATATGTGTAAGTGGTAGTAGAAAAATTTTGAGAGGGGTTAAATATTAGTACATTATGCTCAAAATGTTCTTTTTTCCAAGTTGCACCACTTATAAAGCGTAAAAATGCGCGAAAAAGATGTCGAATAGAGCCTCAAAGGCAGCTTCGTATTTATAAATGCAATGACTTTCATAAAATGTCCTCATTTTTCAACTTTGATAAAACACATACTGACCATAAATAGTGACATAAATAAATGATATGCTGATAGTGCACTTTTAAAGTAGAGCTATTTGTTGTAAGACGTTTTGTTATTTTCTCTGTATAGCTGTGATTTAGTTGTTGTATCTTTTAATAGTGTTTTTATGTTTTTATTGTTTTTTTGTGATATCTGCAGAAAAAAATTTTTTATTTTTAGCAAATAACAATTGTTATTCACTGTTTATTCTACACGAGTTTATGTTTTTTTATTTTATTGTTAAATATTTTATGATGCCCTTTTTTCTATACATGCATAAATTTGTATTCTTAATATAATTTTCAACATCTGATGTGGATATATTGTTATTATACACCTATAGTTAAATGAAACATCACAGTTAAAATACCCCATTTGAGAAGTATATTTCGGTAGGTTACCTGATGGTTGATTTAGAAAACGAAGTACAAACAAAGCTCATAAAAGGATTGCTTGATTATATAATTCTTCAGTACTTAAATGCTCGACAAATGCACGGATATGAATTAATATCTAATATCCGAAAAGTATTTGGCGTCTATTTTGGTCCAAGCATAGTATATCCACTATTAGCATCCATAGAAAAGAAAAAATACATATCAAGCTGCTGGAACATGGAAAATGGGCGCCCAAGAAAAATTTATACTTTAACTGCAGAGGGTAAAGAATTACTTGTATTCACTGAGAACAAACTTGATACAATTGCTCAAAAACTAAGTTCACTCGCCAACGAAGATTTCAGTTCTTCTCAAGAGTAAACTTTCTCCACTATTTTTCACATACCCTTATTTTATACACTTTTGATAACTTTAGATATGTATTTTTTCCGTAAACGTATACAAAAAATTGTGTTTGGTTGTTCTAAAAAAGAATTGATCTCAACCAAAATGGGCGGGAGTTTTTTAAACTTTTGTGGTCTCTATTTTTATCAACGATACTATTTCATATTTATTGTTGATGGCTTTTCTACCTTCAAGATACTCCAATTCTATGAGAAAACCTAAACCAACAATATTTCCACCGAACTTTTCAACTAGATCAATATTTGCTTTAATTGTTCCACCAGTCGCTAATAGATCATCAATTAGTAAGACGTTTTGGTTTTTGCAGATTGCATCCTCTTGGATTTGAATGGTGTCTTCTTCATACTCTTTCTTGTATGTTAAATCAACACATTTGAAAGGTAATTTTCCTTTTTTACGAATCGGTATAAATCCTACACCTAATTCGTATGCAAGTGCTGCTCCTATTATGAAACCTCTTGCCTCATTTGAACAGATGACGTCAATTTTTTTATTTTTGAAATGCTCTGCAAGTTGTTGAACTGCCTGTTTGAAGCAAACTGGATCTTTAAGAATTGGTGCAATATCCCAGAAACATACGCCTTTAAAGTCTGTGCTTCGTAACTTAGTTTTTAAGTCAACTTTTTTATATACTTCATTTGTACACATTTTTTTCACTTATGAAATGTTTAAGCGAATGCTCCCTTAAGGGCGTTTTTGCACTCGCAACTTTGTTGTGTTGGTATAGCTTTAACAGTTTCAACAATAATTTTTTTAACGTTTTCAATATTTGCACGCATAACTGTAACAATGTCATCAATGCATACCGGATGATCTTTCCAAACATCATAATCTGTGATGGTTGAAATGGATGTGTAACAAATTTCTGCTTCCCGTGCTAAAACACATTCAGGCACAAGGGTCATTCCAACAATGTCTGCGCCCCAGCTGCGGTGCATTTTAGATTCTGCCTTGGTACTAAAGCGTGGGCCTTCAATACAGACATATGTTCCTGTTTCATGCATTTTTATGCCCAAATTTCTGGTGGTGTGTATAACGGTTTTTCTAAGTTCTGGACACATGGGTTCTGCAATACCAATATGACAAACTTTGCCTTCTGTTTGGGTATAGAACGATTGCTCTCGTCTTGTTGTCCTGTCTATGAATTGATCTACAAAAACGATGTCGCCAGGTACATATTCTTCTCGTAGAGAACCAACAGTTGAAGGTGCGAGTATGCGTTTAACTCCTAACTGTTTGAGAGCGTAAATGTTTGCTCGCACAGGTATATCAGTTGGTCTTATTGTATGTTTTTTTCCATGCCTTGGAAGAAACGCTACAGATTTACCACCTAACTCACCTATGGTAATTATGTCTGATGGTTTTCCGTAGGGCGTATCTATTGTGACTTCTTTTATGTTGGTGAAAAGTTTTGGGTCATCAAGACCCGTTCCGCCTATTATTCCAATTTCTGCTTGCATAAAAATTTAATTTGTTTTTTAAAACATATAAAAATACCGCATTAGCGCGTGAAATAGAGGCAATGCCGACATTATTAGATTTTAAATTGATGTTTGAGGCTCTTTTTTTAGAGTTCTTTTTAGAGCTGTTTATTATGTTAATGATAATTTTTATATATTAAAAAATTTAGTCGAGAAAAATGTTAAAAATAGATGTTTATTCTTCTTTTATTTCGCATTTGAGCTTTTTTATGATTTCGTCAGCTCGTAGTGTCTCAATTTTAAGTGTGTATAACTGATTTGCGGTGCGAAGTTTGAGTTTAACGTTATCTTTGTTTCTTTTAACTTGGCAATATTTTGCTTTGGCGCTCATCGCCACGAAACTTTCAACGTCAGTTATTTCTGATGGCATATTATTTCCTCTTGTTACCGCTTGATGGATGTAAAGCCACTTTTATCTGTTTTGGTGTTGAAAAATTCAATAGATGTTACACGTTTTTTAAATGTTGGAACTGATTTGGGAAATCATTTAAATTATGTAGTATAGAAGTTAATTTTATCAGTTAACTGATACAAAGGTACTGCGTTGAAAATGCAGTATTGAAATGCTAATATTATCAAAGGAGGTTGCTGTAATATATCAATAAAACAGGTTTCCTTTCTCGTCATTACCCTACTAATGGTGTTTATCATTTTATTATCTGTGATATTTTTTGTGCCTAATTTTACATTAACTAGTGCGTCTTCTGAACCTGTTTATCTTGGTGTAAGTTTCTGTGGAAATACAACTGATGAAGCTAAATTGTTAATAGACGAAATTAAAGACTACACTAACCTTTTTGTTTTACAATCAGGTCCTATAAGCTATGACATGGTGGCAACGACTGAAATTTGTGATTATGCTACTTCTCAAGGGTTAAATATTATTGTATATTTTGGTTGGTTTAATCCTAGGTATACTTGGCAAACTTTTTGGGTTCAGAATGCTCCTCAGCGGTATGGTGATAAATTTTTAGGGGTGTATTATTATGATGAGCCTGGTGGTATTCAGCTTGATTATGACTGGGAGAATCATTTCACAAATTTGAATGAACGTTTACGTGGAAATGGAAATAGTTCTCAACGTTACCAAGCTTTTATTGATTCAATTCCTGGCTATTTAAATGGTACTATACGTGATTATGATGTTGAAGCTCAAGCATTTATTGCCTATATGCAGCATGATCATGACCTTTTATTTTTGAAAGAGAATTCTGTGCCTTCTTTTGTTTCTGATTATGCCCTTTTTTGGTGGGACTATTTGGGTGGGTATGATGTTGTTTTAGCGCAGCTTGGAAATAACGCGAGTATAGTGCAAGAAATTGATTTAACTAAAGGTGCTGCGCATTTACAGGGTAAAGACTGGGGGGCGATTGTAACTTGGAAGTATACTGAGGCGCCATATTTGGATAGTGGTAAAGAAATATATGATCAATTGTATTTGGCGTATCAGGCAGGGGCAAAGTATCTTATAATTTTTGATTATCCTGAGATTGAAAATAATCCTTATGGTGTTCTTACTGATGATCATTTTGAAGCACTTCAAAAGCTTTGGGCGGATATTAATAATAGCAAGTTGTTAGCAAAACGGGTGTCTTCTGTTGATGCTGTTCTTGTGCTTCCTCA
Organism: Nitrososphaerota archaeon; assembly: GCA_031283385.1. Classification (GTDB taxonomy): domain Archaea; phylum Thermoproteota; class Bathyarchaeia; order Bathyarchaeales; family Bathycorpusculaceae; genus Bathycorpusculum. The sequence goes on along the minus strand of JAITBW010000092.1, from coordinate 1,668 downwards.
AAATTACGGTTGGGGTATGAGGTATGTGGATGATCGTATTTGGCTTTGGGATTCAGATGAGTATTCTCCGGTTATTTGGGATATTTCGCAGAAACTAATAGACCTGTATGGTATAAACTTGGATATAGTTTATGATGATCCACAGTTTCCAGTAGTTGGTATGTATGATAAAATTTATTATTGGGATCAACCTTTGACTTAATTTCTAAATGCTACTGTTAAATGGTTAGTGTCTGTTTATTTGTGTGTTAATTTTGTAAACACACTTAATAGCTTAAGTATGTACTCAATAATGTACGGTGTATACTGTGTCTATGCAAAGATCATATTCTCGGTTACTTGGTGTTGTAGGTAAGCCAAATACGGGTAAGTCAACATTTTTTAGTGCTGCAACTCTTGCATCAGTTGATATAGCAAATTATCCATTCACAACTATAAAACCTAACAGGGGTGTAGGCTATGTTAGGGCATCTTGTGTTCATGAAGAGTTTAAAGTTAAAGATAATCCCCGTAATTCATTATGCATAGACGGTACACGGCTTATTCCTGTCGAAATAGTTGATATAGCTGGAATAGTTCCCGGTGCTTGGGAAGGACGAGGGCTAGGTAACAAGTTTTTAGATGAAATCTGCCGAGCTGACGCCTTAATTCACATTATTGACGCATCTGGCGGAACGGATAGTGAAGGCCGACCTTGTAAACCCGGTGAGCATGACCCTTTAGAAGATGTACAGTTTCTTGAACGCGAAATCACCATGTGGATAATTAACATAATAAAGAAGGATTGGCAAAAAATTGCTAGAACCACTGAGGCTGACAAAAAAGGTATAGCTATACCATTAGAGGAACGTTTAACGGGTTTAGGCATAAAAAAGGTTAGTATTAATGAAGCTGTTAGGCGTTGCGGTTTAAATGTTGATAAACCAACGCTTTGGAGTGATGATGATTTCTACCGTTTTGTAGATGTTTTACGTCGTATTTCTAAGCCGATGTTAATAGTTGCTAACAAAATAGACTTGCCCTCTGCGCAAGAAAATCTTGAACGATTAAAAACACTTGAGTACCCTGTAATTCCAGCTTCTGCAGAGGCTGAACTTGCTTTAAGACGTGCAGCCGAGAAACAGTTAATAGACTACAAACCTGGCGATAATAACTTTAAAATTCTATCACCAGAAAAAATGTCCACTGGACAAGTTACAGCATTAACATCTATTAACGAAAAAATTTTAGCAACAAACAATTCCACAGGCGTACAGGAAGTAATTAACACGGCATATTTTAAAATGCTTGACATGATAACTATCTATCCTGTTGAAGACCCTGAACATTTAACAAATCACAACGGACAAGTACTACCCGATGCCTATCTAGTTCCTAACGGTATAACTGCACACCAATTTGCCTACATTATACATACAGAACTTGGTGAAAACTTTATCTACGCCGTTGATGCACGAAATAAAAGACGAATAGGCGAAGACGCAGTGCTAAAAGATCGAGATGTTATCTCCATAGTTAGCGCCAAAAAACGCTCCTAACCTTTTAATTATTGAGAGTTTTTACCTATAGGGAGATAATGCTATTGTTTGAATCTGAGTAAAGACTTCAGGAGTAGTCAGGTTTTTCCACAGCTTTAAAGAAGTATCAACCATTACGTCACGTTTAGAA
>JAITBW010000058.1 GCA_031283385.1 Nitrososphaerota archaeon | reverse complement strand
ATGTAGGTTATGGCTGTTTCTTGCATGTGTAGGGGGAGTCCTATTTGGAGGATTATGTGGTGGATGGTATATGTTGTGCTTAGTTCGGTTCTTTTGTTTGAGGGGGTTTTTGTGCCAAGGGGGTTGGTGTATGCGATGGGGTGGGGTTGGGTGTTTTTGTTGGTTATTGTTGTGGGGGGTGTGCGGTTTTGTGGGGGTGTGGGTTCTGTTTTGTTTATTACTAGGCCGCAGTTTTTGCAGACGATTTCTCCTTTTGTGTTGTCGTCTATGATGTTTGTGCTACTACATTCGGAGCATTGCTCAGTTTCACACATAGTGTGTTTGCTCCTGCTTTGACTGACTTGCTACTGTTGTTACTGGTGATGTTGGGGTGGTGTTGGTTGTTATTGTTGTTGGTTTGCTGTTGGTTTGGGGGTTTTGTGTTTTGTGCTTTGTTGTGTTTGTTTTTTTGCTGGTTTTTTGGTCTTTATATGTCCAGACTGTTTTTGCTTTTAACATGAAAGCAAGTGTTTTGTAACTATTTAAATCGGCAAAATTTGTTTCACTTAAATGTTCAATGGACTTATATTGTAATAAATCGTAAGAAAGTAGCTCGTAATGGTTTTGTTTAGTGGTTTTTGAAAGCTACAGTCTTGTGTTGAGGATTTTTGGTTGTGAGGTTTTGCTGCTTTTTAAATTTACCTGCTTTAAGGTAGTGGATGATGCTGTATTGAAGCTCAAAGGTTATGTGTACTCCAAAATCGGAATAAGTGCTGTACTTGCTGAAACTCTCGTTAAGGAACTAGCTTTGTGGTGTTGTAACTAGAGGTTTGTGCTGTGGTATTGTGTAGTGTTGTGTAATGTGGAAGGGAGATCTGTTTAGTAATCATGGTTAATGGGGAGGGAAATGTTGGGGCGGCTTCTGAGCGCATATATGGCAATATCAGCTCTGGTGGTAATCATGTTGAGGCAACTAATCCCAACTCCCAAATCCTCATCTGCCCTAACTGTGGATCTTCTAAATCTTATCGTTTCGGCAAAAGAACATTGTCTAATGGTGCTAAGGTTCAAAGATTCAAATGCACGGTTTGTTCGTCTATTTTTCAGGAAAAAAATATTAGGATGTCACGGACATTTAACGCTTGCCATGTAAGCGCAGAAAAGGCGAAAAACATGTCCAACCATACAAAAACTGAAAGTGTATTGGTTGACACAGAAACATATCTCACTGAATACCATTTAAACATGAAAATCAATGGATATGCTGAAGCGACTATACAACTAAGTTGGGGAATACTTGAGCTACTGAAAAAAAGAGGCGCAAATCTTAATGAACCTAATTCTGTTAAGAAAGTAATTTCAGAACAAAATTGGAGCGGAAACCGAAAAAGAAACGTAATCAACGCCTACAGCCAACTCCTAAAGTACCTTGGCAAACCTTGGGAAGAACCAAAATATACCGTAATAAGAAAAATACCATTCATACCTACAGAACAAGAAATTGACGACTTAATCGCTGGATGCTATCCCATAGTTGCTACATACTTACAACTGCTAAAAGAAACAGGTATGCGCGCAGGAGAAGCCATACAACTACACTGGAAAGACGTGGACCTGCAAAGAAAAATAATCACTTGTAACACACCAGAAAAAAATAGCAATCCACGAATGTTCAACGATTTAAGCGGTAAATTGCTAACAATGCTTAATCAATTACCAAAAGAAAACGACCTACTATTTGGTTTAAGAACAGTTAACAGCATTAAAGCGTTAATGGTTAGATGCCGTGCAAAGCAAGCCTTTAAACTTGGAAACCCAAGACTGAAAGAAATACATTTCCATACATTGCGACACTGGAAAGCTACAATGCTTTATCATCAAACTAAAGACATACTGCTAGTCCAACAATTCTTAGGCCACAAGTCTATAGAGAACACAGAACTCTACATACAATTGGATAAACAATTATTCAAAAACATTTCAGACGACAACTTTATTATCCGAGCTGTTAATACCATTGAAGAAGCTACCCAATTAGGCGAAGTTGGCTTTGAACCGTTTATGGTAATTCAGGGTGTGCAACTTATGCGGAAACGCAAATAAGAGTTGTTTGGGAGGTTACCAAATCACGGAAAAGCATGGATAAGTGGCCGGGGTGAGGTAGCTTGGTAGCCTAGAGGCCTGTGGAGCCTTACGCCCGGGTTCAAATCCCGGTCCCGGCCCTCTTAGTAATTATTGTTTGTGTTGTTTTGTGTTTTTTAGTTGTGGATGTTTTTTGTGTGTCTTGTGTGTTTCATTTTTTGGGTGCTAAGTTAGCATAACCTTTAACAAATAATGCTGATGTTTATTTTCTTTGTCTTGCCATAGATGAGCACCCGTAACGACGGACTTGACAGAGGAACGCAAGAACTATAACGCTTGCACCTGTGACCGCTCAAGTTCTACCCAATTATGGGACAGGTAGGGCATCGGGCGAAATGAAATTCCCACGCCGAGAGAGCTTAGCTAAGCTTAAAGCGACGCTCAGCTATGAGGTTAAGTGTTAGGTTACGTTGGGAGACAAATAGCCCGTAATTTAGTTTCTGTTTTTCTGTTTTTGTGTGACCCATTTATTTTTAAGTAAATATGTTATATAGTGGTTAACAAAAGTTAAGCTGTGAATTATGCATGGATATTGAAAGAAAAATTGAGCTTATCTGTAGACCGCCGACGGAAGAGGTTGTAACAGTTGAGAGTTTAAGGCATTTGTTTGAAACTGAGGATCATCCTGTGGCTTATGGTGGCTGGGAGCCCTCTGGTCTTGCTCATTTGGGGACAGGTGTTATTTGTGCTTATAAAATGAAGGATTTTATTGAAGCCGGTGTGAGGTTTAAAGTTTTTTTGGCTTCTTGGCATGCATATTTGAATAATAAATTGGATGGTAATTTGGAGCTTATTCTTACAGCTGCTGAACTGTTTAAGCATTCCTGGATTGCCCTTGGTGTTCCCGCAGATAAGGTAGAATTCATACACTATGATGAAATCTACAAAAACATTGATTATTGGGCTAGAGTTCTCAAAATTTCTAAAGAGCTTACCGTTGCACGTACCATTCGCACTTTAGAGGTTGCAGGTAGAAAGGAGGGTGAGGCACATTATGTTTCTGATTATCTCTATACACCTATGCAGGTCTCAGATATTTTTGAAATGGAAGTTAAAATTTGTCAACTTGGCATGGATCAACGTAAGGCTAACATGGTTAGCAGAGAAATTGGAGAAAAAATTGGCTACTGGAAACCTGTATGCGTTCACCATCACTTATTACAAGGGCTAGCTAAACCTGATATATGGCCCATACCCGAGGGACAAGAAAAAGAAGCCATAGCCAGCGCTAAAATGTCTAAAAGCAAACCTGACACATGCGTATTTATTTATGATAAACCTGAAGAAATCAAACAAAAAATGAGCAAAGCCTTCTGCCCTGAACGAACAGTTAAACACAATCCCGTACTAGACATTTGCAAATACATAATTTTCCGCGAAAAAAACAACTTTACAATTGAACGCCCCACTAAATTTGGCGGAAACATTACTTTCCAAAACTACCCAGAACTTGAAACCCTCTATACCGAAGGCAAACTACATCCAATGGATCTAAAAACCGGCGTAGCCATAGAACTCGGAAACATACTAGAACCCGTACGCCGCTACTTCGAAAACAACAACGAAGCCAAAAAATGCCTCGAAACAATACAAACCGCTAAAGCAACACGATAACAAAACACC
>JAITBW010000039.1 GCA_031283385.1 Nitrososphaerota archaeon | reverse complement strand
AAACTCGCGCTCACTTTCTGACAACGCAACAACATATTTTGTTTTCATCAATTAACCTCTCCACTATCACGTTAAGGTTAATTACATAACTAATATTTAATTGTGTCAGTGTAGTAGGTGTTAATTTGTGGCAAATCATTGTTAGTACAAGTTGAGGTTTTTGGGTGTCGTCTACTAATTAGCAACACCACAGCTATGACAATACCGCCTAAAAGTGTGCCAACACCTATCAAAAAGAAAGGGTTAGTGTATATAACATGGGGTATTTGAGTTTTGTCTGGAAATTGCTGCTGAGTTTGACCTGGAAATTGCTGCTGACCATTGTCATCAGATGTTGTAGGTGGTAAAGTTGTTGTTTGGGGAGGTGATACAGGAGCTGTAGGGCTGTCAGGTATAGTGAATATTTGGATATTGCTCCAATCACTTGATGTCTCAGCAGATACAAGATACCAAGGTGGTATTAGGCGATCCGCATTGGAATTATATAGGTATCCAATTGACTGCTTGAACTTTAAAATCTAATTGGTATCCAGCGGCATAATTTGCAATACTTGTCACAACAGTATACTCAGAATCTGACTGAACGGTATAAGGTGAAGATGATACATGAGTAGAAGAACCAAAATGTTGTACGTGACCAAATGTTTGCCAGTCTTCACCAAAATGACCCTTAACAAGAACCGTGTAGTATAGATTAATTTCTTTACTATTTTCATTTGTGTATGACGTGAAAGGCTGATTTTTTATTGTAACTTCTAGGAATTTTTGATCAACGTGGTAACCTGGAACAGTGGTTGTAGTTTCTTTTCCAGTATATTGGTCAACAGTAGTCGTACTAGACGGCGGAACATCATATGAGCTATCAACAAGCCGTACACTAAATTCTGGTACAGACGGCGTAGATGCTGCCTGCACAGCTACAGGCGTAAAAGTAAACACCAGTAGACTTGACACCGCCAAACAAGTAATTAACAGTAAAACAGTACACCTACACATACAAATCCTTCTCCTGACATTGAGATTTTGGTTGACGTCTAAAAAACACTAACACCACAGCTAGGACAACACCTGTAAAAAGAGCCACAGCACCAAACAGAACAAACGAGTTAGAAAATATACCCTTTGACAACTGCGTCTGACCAGAATATTGCGGCTGACTATTACCGCCATTAGATGTTACAGGTGGATACGTTACTGTTTGCGAAGGCGGAAACGAAGCAGCCTCATCAGATAGGGTGATTGTATGTACATCACTCCAACCACTTGACGCCTCAAGTACATATGTAGATCCGCTATAATATTCTATTTCTGCTATGACTCTAAAGTCCAACTGGGAACCAGTTGGTAATGAATTAAGACCAAGATCCAATACGCCATATTTAGCAAGTCCCAAAGAAGTATATTGAGAATCTGACTGAAAATCACCAAATAAAGGTCTCCAGTTTTGTTCACCCTCAAGACGAATCTGAACACGGTAAAATAGTTTATACTCATAACCATATACATCCTTGTATGATGTAAAGGGCTGATTTTCTATTGTAACAAATATGGTATCAACAAGTTCTCCAATGAAGACTGGTTCAACACTGAATTGCGGCACAGATGGTTTGTATCCTGCTTGCGCAGTCACAGATGGAACAGCGTGTACAATAAGACCTGACACCACCAAAACCGTAATCAACAGTAAAACAGTACATTTACGCATGCAAACCCTTTACCTGTGGTAGATTAAAAAGGTTATTCCAAACAAGCATAACCAGTCAAAAATGTGTACCATAGCAATATACAACTTAGGTAAAATCGTATGGGTATCCGTTTTTACACTTACCAAAATGTGTACATTCAAAATTTCTAAATTTGTTTATAAAAAGATGACCCGTTTTGTTTGCCGCTATCTATGGGCACATGTTTTTGTTTGCAACTTTTGGCAGTTTATGTGTTAATAAGTGCTAAAAAAGAATGTGTGTTAAATGTGCCATTTTGGTGGCGTTTAACATAGTTGGTTATAGTGGTAAGTCTTTTTCTTTGAAGACTTTTACGGCTAATATGTAAAGCACTACGCCGATAATTCCGAGTACGATGAATTGTAACCAGAAAGTGCCACCGGATACTATAGCGCGTGGGTCATAGAGTGTGTTCATTGAGAAATATTTGAGGAACTCTAAACCTTCGCCGAATCCACTCATCATTTGGAACAGATAGAAAGCAACAGGTATTCCTGCGCCAAGTGCTAGGGAATTGTTTGCTGAATTGAATAGACATGAGCAGAAGAACGCAATGCCGCTAGTAGCGAAAATTAAAAGAACAGCACCAAGGTTCAATGTAAGGTAATCTTGAACGCTAAAATTCAAACCTTCATCAAGCATAAACTGTTTTGAGACCAGTTGTGCATTGATAACGCCTACAAAAGCGGTCTTTTGCATTTCAAGAGCTACTTCTTCATTTGGTGCTAAGGCTAAGGTTTCTTTGGGAACTAAATTGGCGGCTATGGCTGCGGCTTCTAAGGCTAGTGCGTTATTTTTGATTTTTGCCAAGTTAGCTGTTAAGCCGGCAACATTTGTGTCGAGTACTTCTGCGGCTGCTGTAATGCCTGCTAGAAATTTTTGTTGGAATTCCATCATTTCCTCGGGTGTCATGGTATTTTGATTTGTGCTGGTGTTGTTTTCGATTTTTTGTTGTAGATAGAGTCTATAAACGTCTTCGTCGATTTTTCTAGCTTCAGCGCCTTTTGTAACGGCTGCAGAGTTTTCTAGAATTATAGTTAAGTCATTTGCTACTGTTGCCTTATCCCAGCCGAATTCTTTTGATACATCTTTAACATCTGCGGTGTATGCTGTGCCAAAGACGTTTCCTTGTGTTACTTGTACGGTTGCGAGTCCTACGAGACTAACTACTAGGAACATGCATAAGACAGCTGTGATAAGATAGGTGCCCTTTGTTGCTGCAACAGTTCTTCTCTTAATTGGTGTTGATAATGTATATGCCATTGAGCCCTTGTCTACCTGTGTGGCGATTAGACCATTTGCTGTAAGGACAACAAAAATGACGGGTAGTACAATAGCGAGCATTCCATAGAAGGTGCCAGATAGCATGTTGTTTAATGATATAATGCCAATACCGCTAAGTGCATCGCCTATTACGTCTCCAAATGCACTCATAAACATGTCTACCATGCTATTGATTTTTATAGGATCAAATCGTGAGATGATTAAAATCAACATTGCACATAGTGTTGCCGTAAAAATCAGCCACAATTTGTAATTTGATTTGAATGTTTGTTTAAAGATTGTTTTATTGAACATTGTTTTGTCTCTCCTTATATACGCTGTTAAAATATTTTTCAAGAGTGTATTTAATTTCAGTTATGAATTTTATTTTGTATCCTTTCAGGACACTTAGGAAAGTGTTAATATCAGTATCACAAACATTGACTATCACTTGATTTTGTTTCTCCTTCTTTTCTTCGAAACTAAAATCTAAGGCTGTAAATTGTTTGTAATCTTGCTTTGAGATAAACTCTATTTTATATGTTTTATTTTCGTTGTGTCTTATCTCTTTTGTAGATTTAACATCAAAGATTTTTCCATCCTTAATGAGTGCGACTTTATCACATGTATCCTCAACTTCATCAAATACATGTGTTGACATGAAAATTGTCTTCCCTTTTTTCTTTTCTTCATTTAAAATGTCTATAAATCTAACCCGCATTAAAGGATCAAGTCCAGTTGTAGGCTCATCAAGAATCAAAATTTCGCGGTCTCCCATAAAAGCGGCGACAACAGCCGTTTTTTGTTTCATACCTTTTGACATGCGACTTAATTTTGCAGTTAAGTCAAGCTGAAGTCGTTCAGTGATATGGTCTGCGTAAGACATGTCTTTGACTTCAAGTAAATCTGCTTGCCATTTAAGAAAATCTGTCCCAGTAGGTGCATCAGGAAAAGCGATTTCGCCAGGTATGTATCCAACCAGTTTTTTTATTTCTGCTGAATCTTTCCAACAGTCAAGTCCATTTATAACAGCACTACCACGCTGAGGTTTCAAAAAACCCATCAAGTGACGAATAGTAGTAGTTTTTCCAGCGCCATTAGTGCCTACAAAACCAAATACCTCGCCTTTTTCAATTTCCAAATTGACATCAAATATACCGCGTCCATCGCCATAATCTTTTGTTAAATTTTTTATTTCAATTAACGGCATTGTGATTTTGTCTCCTCTATAGTGTGTTTACTTTTCGCTCTTTGTCATAAAAACTCATGAAATAATCTTCAAGAGAAAATTTAATTTCCGAGAAAAACTTCAAGTTATAACCAGATATCAACTCTATAAATTCATTGATATTAGCATCGTCGATATGGACATTTGCCTGATTCCTTTGTTCTTTTACCGATGCTAGCTCATAAGGAACTCGAGTTTTTTCCAAGTTTGAATGATTTTTTTGGAATTTTTCAAATTCGTTTTTAGATGTAAATTCTATCTTAAAGGTTTTAATTTTACTATGTCGCAAATCATCGGCTACAAATGATGATACAATACGACCGTCTTTTATGATGGAAATTTTATCGCAAGTAGCATCCACTTCGGAAAATATGTGAGAAGATAGAAGAATTGTTTTACCCCGTTTCTTTTCCGTCTTAATAAATTCAATAAATATGTTCTGCATGACAGGATCAAGACCACTAGTGGGTTCATCAAGGACAAGTACCGCAGGGTCGTGCATAAAAGCGGTTACAATAGCGAGTTTTCGTTTCATACCAAGTGACATACGCTTTAATTCACCTGATGGTTCCAACTCAAATTTTTTGATAAGATCCTCTGTGTATGTCATGTCGGTCATTTTTCGCAGTTCAGCCATCATTTTTATAAATTGAGTGCCCGTTAGAGAGTCGGGTAGAGCGATTTCGCCGGGCAAATAGCCAAGGGTTTTTTGTATTTCATGATAGCTTTCCCAACTATTCATGCCGTTCACAAGTGTGCGTCCTACTTGTGGGCGAGAAAAACCCATGATGTGACGGATAGTGGTTGTTTTTCCAGCACCATTAGGGCCTAAAAAGCCATAAACTTCGCCTTTTTCAACAGTAAACGAAACGTCAAAAACGCCACGGTCATGACCAAAATCTTTCGTTAAATGCTCAACCTGTATAATAGACATTTTTATTCCTTCTTTATTTGATTAGTTTTGAAATGTTTGTATCTCATTTTTTCCTTGACCCTTTCGTTTACCTGAAACAGGTGATCGATAATTTCAAAAAACTGTTCCAAATAGTCTTTACCTGCCGCGTTAATGTACTCTGTCAGGTAATCATCAATGATACTATCAAAGTATTCAATAATTTTACGGCCAGTTGGCGTTAAAGTGACAACAATTTTGCGTCGAGTGTTTTTATCTCTCTCCCTTACAAGATAGCCTTTTTGTTCAAGGGATGTTAGCATTTTAGAAACACCTGATTTTGAAATGCACTGGCTATTCTGAATAGTTGAAAAGTTGAAGCTGCTTTCAGAGTCCGTTTTTGTGGTGCTTTTTAGCAGGAAAAATTCGGGCAGACTAATACCCGCCTCTATTTGAGTTACCATATCCATTTCTGCTATAGTGATTATGCTTCGATGTCTAAGTTTTAATGATCGCTGTACAAGCTGTTCTTTTATTTGATCCATTTCAGCTCCTCCGCCAATTTCTGGCAACACATCACGTGATTGTTGAGTGAGAAACAATTAATACTGTTAATAAATGTTATGTTGCTTTAAAATACAACCATACAAACAGGCACCCAGCAAACAAGGGACAGCAAGTCAACACGTTTACCATTTCCTTAATCAGCTAAACTGCCACGTCATAAACACTACCCGTTTTCACGCTTAAACTCACCTATAAAACTTGATAGACACATTCTTTGGTATACCGCTGTTCATACTTTAGCACATTTTACTTATGATTGACTAGTCACTAATGAAAAAATTAGTTGGCAATAACTTTAAGTCGACTAACATGAACCATTTGACGTGTAATGTATACACGCAAGTAAGCACTAAACAAATCTGAAAACATGCCTCTAAATATTTTCAGAAAGAAACTAATTTAAGTCCCTGTAGTGGTGTATTCCATGTTATACGTGTGAGAGTGACAGAGATAGGAGGCTATTGTATTGAGCAGGCAGGATTTTATGGAAAAACAGGAAAACAATGCTACAGTAGCGCAGCCTCCGTTGTCACAAAGTGAAATTTTAAGTAAACCTGTTGAAGAGATATTTTCTCGTCTAGATTCTTCATTAAATGGTTTAAATTCTGAAGAAGCTGAAAGACGTCTTGAAATTTATGGACGAAATGAGTTAGCGAAAAAGCGTAAACGCTCCGCAATAGTTGACTTCTTACTACATTTCAAAAGTCCTCTTGTAATCATTCTAATGGTAGCAGGATTAATTTCAGGGTATATGGGTGAAATTCTTAATACATCAATTATTTTTGTAATTGTTTTCCTAAGTGTTGTTTTAGATTTCTATCAAGAACACAAGGCTGAAAATGCAGCGGAAATGCTTAAAGAAGCTGTAACAATTACGGCAACGGTAATTCGTGACGGCGTAAAGCAAGAGATTAAGGTTCACGATGTTGTACTTGGCGACATAATTTATCTTTCAGCTGGAGATATAACTCCTGCAGATGCACGTGTAATTTCGGCAAAAGATTTCTTTATTAACCAATCTACTTTAACGGGTGAATCTTTTCCTGTAGAGAAAACCTCTTCGTTAATAAAAACTAAAGACCCTGCAACAACGGAGTGGAATAATTATCTTTTCATGGGCACATCAGTTGTCAGCGGCACTGCTGTAGCTATAGTTGTTAAAACTGGTAGCTCAACAGAATATGGAAAAATCGCTAAAAAGCTTGTAGAAAAAGCACCAGATACAGAGTTTGAAAAAGGCGTTAAACATTTCGGTTTCTTCATGATGAAGATGA
>JAITBW010000178.1 GCA_031283385.1 Nitrososphaerota archaeon | reverse complement strand
AACTAAAGTGGTTTCCAAACGCGATACAATGGTTGATACTTCGTTAAAACTATGGAAAAATCTAACAACACCTGATATCTTTATTCAAATCCAAACAATAGCATTATCTCCCTATAAGTGAAAACTCTCAAATTTTGAATATACTTTTGATGAGTATCTGCAGTATGGTGGTATGCCGTTTTTACACAGCATTAACTTTGAACCGTGTGAGAGCAAAAAATATCTAAAAGACGTGTTTAACTCTATATTGCTAAAAGACGTTGTTAAACGCAATAAAATTCGTGATGTTGACTTATTGGAGCGAATTGTAAATTATGTGCTAAACAATGTCGGTAGGCAGTTTTCGGCAACAAGTATATCGAATTTTTTTAAGCAAAAGAAAAGAACAATTGCACCTGAAACGATTTTAAACTATTTAAAAGCGTGTGAGGAAGCGTTTTTGTTTAAAAAATTGTCGTACCAAGATGTTATTGGTAAAAAGTCGTTAAATGTAAATGAAAAATATTATGTTGCTGACCATGGTCTTAGAGAGGCGGTAAGTGGTACAAATTTTAGAAATAAAGAGTTGATTCTTGAAAATATTGTTTGTTTGGAGCTTATTCGCAGAGGATATGACGTAAAAGTTGGACGGGGTAGTGGTGATAAAGAAATTGATTTTGTATGTGAGAAAAGCGGCAAGAAACTTTACGTGCAGGTATGCTACATTCTAAATGACGAGAAGACTATTGAACGAGAATTTGCCTCACTATTAGATATAAAGGATAATTATCCTAAAATAGTGTTGTATAAGGAAAGCTCTTTCAAAGGTAACTATGAAGGCGTTCCGGCGATTGATATTGAAAAATGGTTACTCGAGAGGGAACTACTCACCCCTATGGAGTGAGTATTTTTAGTTTTTAAAATTATAGGTATTCTTCAATTTTTACACTATTAATAACGCCTGTAGGTCTAACAGTATAACACTAAGATCGCAAGTACTCGCTCAAAATGCAATTTATCTCTGGAACACAAGATTCGCGTTTGTTGTAGTAATTTGTGTTTTCTTTTTATTGTTTTGTTTTTTGTAGTTTGTTAAGTAATAGTTTTACTGTGTCTTTTGGGAAGTCTGGTGTGTCGATTTTGAGCAGCGTTTCTAGTAGTTCGTGTACTTCAGTGCTTTGTGGGAGCATATAACCTGATTCGCGTAGTATGTCTTCTGCCATGAGTCGGTTGGATTTTGATATTGCTTGGGCAAATTGTTTTGTTGTTGCACTTTCAGAGGATGTTGTTATGGCATCTGTGATATGTTCCTGTTGTATTTTGCGGATTCCCAATGTGCGTTGAGCTGTGATGACTGTTTTTGATTTTTGTTGTTGGGGTGGGTATGTGTTTGGTATTATTGAAATTGCGCCAGATGGGCAGGCAGTTGCGCATGCTGTGCATCCGGGGATGCATTTGGTTGTGTCAATTATGCTGTTTTCTGTATCTGTTGCGCCTGTTGGGCAGACGTAGAGGCACATGCAGTCTTTAGAGCAGAGTCGAATATTTCTATATGCGGACATTGTGTTATCTCCTTTTTATCTCGATAATTTTAAAGTTGGGAACTTTACATATTGGGCATATTTCTGGAGGGACATCGCCTATGTAGATGAATCCGCAGATGTCACATACCCATATGCGGGTATTTTCAAGCATTGCATCACCCTCTTTAGTGAAACGATCAAGTAGCGTTTTCATAATTACACTGACTTTTTCGCTCCATACAAGCGAGCGTAACGCGCCTCTATCATTATTAGCGTGTGCTGCAGCATTAGCGTCAACAAAATTTTTGGCTATATCATCATCAAGCAACTTTGTGACTTCAGCTAATGTTGTTGCTTGTGGTGCAGTAAATGTTTTTGATTTAAAATATTCAGAAAGCTTGTTAAATGCCTCCATCTCAGCGGTGAGTTGCTGTTTTTCGCATCCCTTGGCAAGACTGGAGCAAATAACTGAAAGCTCGCCCGTAGATAATTCTCTAAGACTTTCAAGGTGCTCATCGTCTACATTAACTGGCAATGGCACTGGAGTTGCAGGAGTTACGTTATGAGGCTTGAATACTGATTTTGGTGCGCCACAAATGGGACATACAAAGCTGTCTGGAATTGTTTCCCATTTTGTTCCAATTGCAATACCCCTCTCAGGGATACCTACAGATTCATTGTAGATATATCCACAAATAGAACATATGAATTCACGCATTATATACCACTTTACTTAAAAAAGCAGTAGCGTAGTAAATATAGATTATTGTAATTGCAAATGCACAGATTATCTAAGCAACTATTAGACTTCTCACAAAACTTTGGGTGTAAGAGTGTGTGTCGTTGTTATGATTGTAAATAATGTCTGACTTGAAGCTAACTTGGTCTGTAGCAGTTGTTCTTTTGAAAAAAGAGAGCATTTTTACAAGAGGTCTACTTTACTCAGTTATCCAATGAAGTTTATTAGGTATCATAAAGTAAAAAAATGGTTTTTTAACTAAACCGTTGCGCAAAAAGTTTATGTTTTTACTGTGTTGCGTTTTGGGTTTAGTTTGCGGTACATTGCTATGCCTTCGATAAGGAAGAGAAGCATTGTTACTATTGTTGTTCCCGTAAAAAATAAGAACAAAGAGTCAATTACTAAGCGCTTAACAACTAAGTTAAATAGTATAATGCTTATTTCTATGATAAATAGGCCTATAAAAAAGAAGGAGTAGAACATCAATCGGGGTACAAGGTTCTTGCCAACCCACATGTATCCATCGATAGATGCTTTTTCTTTTAGGCTGTATTGTCCATAGCTGTTTTTCTCTATCAAATCGAGGTTTTCGAGTTTTTGAAGATGATGGTAAGCGACACTGGAACTGCTAAATTCTACACCGCGGGTAATCTCTCTTAACCCCACTGGCTCATTGGAATTAACAATGTAAGCATAGACACTTAATGTATTACCTTCCAAATCGTCGCTAGCCATTCTTATCACTCGATGTCCGTGCGCTCGATATCCTTGTACAGATGACCCAATGAATGTCCATGATCGCGATTACTTTGCTGCAGTTGTTCGATTCCAGGTATTACGTTTTCGAGGACATCTGTATTACCAAATGTATATGCATTGCCATCTTTTGTTAACTCTAAATGTTGAATAACAGTGTCATTTGTATAAGCTACCACTATGCCATCGTTGTCATCAAATGTAGTGTAACCCACTCTTATGACATCAAGATAAATCGTTTGCTTATTTTCTAGCGCAGTCAAGATTGCACTGTTTGTTTCCTTTAAAGATTCGTTGTCATCATACGCATCGAATATAGCAAAGCCCATATAATTAGGACCACCCATGGACCAAGTTGCATCCGTATTGGCACCTTGTATAGATACCATGTAACCGTTATGTATCGTTGGTATGATACCCCAATAACCACTGCAAGAACGTTCAAAGGTATTGTCAAACCAGCTTTGTCTACTAAAAGTTGTAAATTTACCGACACTTCTAGATAAAACGCTGGAGTTTGTGTCATCAATATAGGTGTTGTTTGCTCCTATAAAGTGAGATGTCCGGGTAAGTTCTTGGTTATCAGTATAGTATACAAATTCATAGTATTCAATTTTGGCAACTGTTGAGGGGTTAAAAGCGTCAAAGTCAATTAAGGGTGTAAAGCCAACTCCAATTGTGCGTTGGTATACGCCATCGACTACATCAGCAGAGAAGTACAGATAATCAATGCTTATGTCGAATTCTGGGTCAGTTGTTTGAGCGGCGGCTGTTCTGGGTATAAGGTACGTTAGTGGTAGTGCTGTTACTAGTCCTATTGCTAAGGCACACATGCATATTGCTATTATGTTTTTTTCTATTTTCATTTTTGATTTTTCACCACATCTATATTCCTAGTGCGCTTTATACCTCTACTGTTAGAGCAAGAATTGTATAAAGTGCTCTACTATTAGAGCAATAAAATATTTCGTCTTAGCGAGTTTGTATAGTTTAAATTTTAGAGAGTGTTCACGTTTAGGGAGACGACAGGATTTTTTCATGTTTTTTACCGATTTAGCGGCTCGCTCAAAGAACATGCCCCGTACTTTATCGTGATTTTCAACATTTTGCGACC
>JAITBW010000046.1 GCA_031283385.1 Nitrososphaerota archaeon | reverse complement strand
CGTCAGAACCATCGCTTACTTTGTGATAAAAGAGAGTAACAGTAGTAGAGTCGTTAGCTTGATCCACATAGCTTTTAAACATCTCCATAGTGGTGGAGTTACGCATATCATAAGCTGGTAAGTCGTAAGGATTAAAATGTTGACTCATATCAAGACTATTTCCTTTGGTACCACGCGCTACACTGTAATGTTGTTGTACCATTTGTTCTATCTCTGGGTTTCCAGCACCTTGTCCGAAAGGATAAACAAATATTGGCGCATTGATACCATGTTTTAGCAGTTCCTGCTTACTCTGCAGTAACTGATAATCTATGGCGGGTAGGTCTTGTGTAGTTAGTTGTAAATGATCTACACTATGGCTTTCAATGTCATGCCCCTGATTATGTAGTGCTATAACTTGATCCCAGTTCAGGTAGCCTGAATAGTTTTCGACATAATATGTGACCACGGCAAATGTAGCTTTGAAGCCATATTGGTCTAGTATAGGAAGTGCGTTAGTGTACTGAGTTGTCCAGCCGTCATCGAAAACTATGCAGACCACTCGTTGCCCTTCTTGTGGTATATGAGGATCATAATAATAGTTCTCAGAGGCAGCATATGTAATGCCATTGTTTGATGGCTGTGGAGATAAAGAAGGTCTGTCACTGAATATTGTTGGTGGAGCCGTATAAACGAAGAATGTTATGGTTAGTAATGCAATTAGTACGACTGCCACTAAAGATTTGCAGTTCACATATGCTATATGTTCTGACATGTTAGCGGGTCCCCCAAACATTTCCTTTCCAAAGTGTAATCCACGCGTATAGGTAAACAAAGGAGAGAACTATTGCTACCAAAGAGAAGGCAAGACGATATACAATGTCTTTAAGTGTGAAGTAATTTACCAACAACTTTGTGGATAACGCAGTTAACGCTGAAATTAAAAAGATTCCAAAGAAGTAAACAATCATTGAATCGTATTGACCCAATAGCACTAAACCAATTGTGTTTACTAAAAACGAAATCGGCGAGAAGAAAGTCATAAACATTGTTAAATAGAAAAGAGTAAACTGTATGGGGTTCTTCTTATAGAAAAATTTAGAAGCAAACAACATACCGCGAAAACCACTTCTACCCCAGCGTATCTGTTGGATAAGAAATGTTTTGGTAACATGGGGCACAACAGTGTACGCTAATGCAGTAGACTGAAATACAGATTTGCCACCCATCCGCAACATCCTATTCGTCAGTTGACGATCATCACCTGACTCAAAGTGTCGACCAAGAAATTTCTCATTAACCCATTCGTCAACAATTTTTTCAACTTTATCTCTACGATAAGCCGCCAACACACCCGAACAACAGATAACCATACCAAATAGGCTCTCTACACCCTTACGAAGCCTAAATGAATCCGCATACCAAGCTTTTTGCAGCCGCGCTAAAGTATTGTCGGATTCAGAGCTATTTGCGGCAACAGCGTTACCACAGACACAGTAGACCACATTGTCAGTGAACGGTTGTACTACCATTGTTATAGCATCAGATTTAATAACTGTGTCACTATCTATGCAAACCAAAATTTCGCCAGTACATTGCTTAAAACCAGCAGCCATTGCATGACGTTTACCACCATTTTCATCGAGAGTAACTACTTTGAAGTCATACTCTAGACGTTTTTTATTAATTACCTCTAAAGTATCATCAGTGCTTTTATCATCAATAACAATTAATTCTAATTTATCTCGAGGATAATCTGAGTTAAAAATTGAATCGATAGTGCTACTTATACCCTCTTCTTCGTTATATACAGGAACAACAACACTCACAGAGGGATGATAATTTTGATAAGGTGTAGAGGTATATAGATACGTCACAACTAGACGGAAAATCAGATAAGGCGTTACAACTACACCATAAATCACCAACACCCAATATGCCCAGTGCCAACCAAACAGGTGTACTCGACTCAAATATAGAAGAGACAGGAGCACCACTGTCAAGTAAACAACTACAGAACATGAAAAACTCTTTTTGTTAAATTCAGTCATAATAAACGCCCTCATGTAGAAAAAACATTATTTTTCAAGCATCACAAGATTCATTTCCAGAGTTAGAAGAAAAAATTTCAGCCCCCTTTGCTTGATATCGAATATCGGCAGTTATTGCACCCTGTAGCAGAGGCATACTAGAGCATGTATTCATAAGGAAGCGTATGTCTTTTGGCAAGCATTCGCCGCCAATACCGTCCCGAGCTTCGGGTAAGTCAACATTCCATTTTGTGTTTACAGCAGCATGTAATGCGTCAAAATTCAAATCGTTTTCGTCACAGAGCAGTTTAAGTTCTTCAGCATAGGCTATACGGAGATAGTAGTAAGTGTTTTCAACTAACTTGGAAAGCTCTGCGAGCTCTAATGAGTCAACAACATGAATGGGTATACCCAATGAGTCATAAAATTCCTGTGCCTTCTTCTGACTTTCCTTATTTAATGAGCCTAAAACTCTGAGTTGAACAACGCCATATTTGTCTTCTTCTTGCTTCCACCATCTATGAGGGCAAACAGCAACATTTTCTAAATTATATTTTTTAGCTAATGCTCGAGCTGTTCCTTTGGTAAGTGTCGATTCAAAACATATTAACGCAGCAGAGTTAAGTTCAGATGCACGTTTTGTGCAGTCTTCAACTGCACTCATGTCAGGATAACCGTTACGGTACCAAGTATTGACTGCGATCACATAAATATCTGCATATTCAAGTTCAGTAGAAGCATTAATACACGTCTCCTTTACGTCACCATGTTTTTTAACATTGTCTACTGCTTTCTCAGATATATCATACCCCAGAGTGTGTGGGTATATTTTTGAAACATGAACAGCTACGGGTAATCCAATATTACCCAAACCCATGACGCATATTCGTACCATTTAATATCAACCATTTTTCAGATTCACTATCCTAATATGCTATGAATATAAAAATAGAACAGATTACAGGCATAACATCACTAATTCAATAAATAATTGTCAATAAATATATAATTTGAACACTAGCACACTAAACAAACTACAAACATATACATACAGCAGCACACAACACTAACATTCATAATTTCACCACATTCAATATCATGACACAGGTTAACTATAAGTCACAATTATATCGCAATAATTACACCTAAATGCAATAACACACTTAATATGAAACACTACCTATACAGACCAACTCATGTATCACTAACAGACAATATATGCCAAAATACAACAACAAACAACGTTTTCACATTCAACCATTCATTTTCACAGCAACATCGTAACTTAACTACTACATCACTAACACTAAAACACTTGATTTTAAATATCTGATGCGGCATAATAGCATCAGAGAGTTCACAGCATGAATAGACAAAAATATTTCATAAAACTAACGGACGAACAACGCAAAGAACTAAAACAATTCATAGCCTCAACCTCAAAGAAAAACACGCCCCAGTGTAAAGTACACGCAAAAATATTGCTATACATAGATGAAGCAGGCGAAAAAAAAATTAACACCAGAGCAAACAGCAGCAAAATGCAAACTCCACAGAGAAAACGTCTACAAAATACGAAAACAATTCATAACACAAGGCCTAGATCGCGTACTACAACGCAAAAAACGAGAAAAACCCCCCGTACCAGGAAAAATAACTGGAGAAATAGAAGCACACATAATCGCAACCGCCTGCAGCACAGTACCCGAAGGCAAAAAAGTTTGGACCCTAAAAATGATTGCCAACAAAATCATACTTGACGGCGTAGTGGAGAGCATTTCGGATGTGACAGTGATGCGAGTTTTAAAAAAACACAATATAAACCCCACCTAAAACAAATGTGGTGCATCCCCCCGAATCAAGATGCTGACTTTGTCTCTAAAATGGAGGATATTTTAGACATTTACACGTTACCATATGATAAGAGCTGTCCGGTTATTTGTCTTGATGAAAAGCCCTATCAACTCTTGGATGAGCGGCGTGAACCTTTGCCTATGAGTGCTGGGAGTCCGCAGAGGGTTGATAATGAATATGAGCGAAAGGGTACTTGCTGTATTTTTGTTATGTGTGAGCCGCTAAGTGGGTGGCATCATGCTAATGCTTGTGAACATCGAACAGCGGTTGATTTTGCACATGAGGTTGATTGGCTTTTGACA
>JAITBW010000011.1 GCA_031283385.1 Nitrososphaerota archaeon | reverse complement strand
CGTTATCCGACGAAACTCTTCATCACGATAACCCTTAATATTTTCAAACTTCATACACCATCATAAAAACAACACCAAC
This sequence comes from Nitrososphaerota archaeon, assembly GCA_031283385.1. Taxonomy (GTDB): domain Archaea; phylum Thermoproteota; class Bathyarchaeia; order Bathyarchaeales; family Bathycorpusculaceae; genus Bathycorpusculum. The sequence continues at coordinate 2,878 of JAITBW010000011.1, read as the reverse complement.
AAGGCACTAATCTAGTTTTCCATAGTTATGCAAGAAGTCTATTAAAAGACCAAATGGAATTAAACATCACCAAAAACTAAAAACAACTACCATCATTTACCTACACGAAAAATTACAATCACCCCAAAAAGCACATCAAAAAATAATAGATAAGACTGCCAATTTGAAAAAGTCACTATACCCCTAAAGAAGTCAATTAACACTCAAAAACAGAGCCTAGATAAAATATGGAATCAATAGGAAAAATATTGAGTGGGAAAAATTGGTTTTGAAAATAAAAATTGAGTCGGTAATTAACCGAATAAAGCGCCTAATCCTTCTAGTGCTGCATCCTCTTTGGCTTTATCTTCTTCAGCTTTCTTCTTTTCGTCTACTGGTGCTGCTGCTTTAGTTTCGCTATCTGCTGCTGGTGCTGCTGGAACTGCCGCCATCATGGTTGGTGCTGCTTTGATTGCTTCATCAATGTTTACTTCGCTAAGTGATGCAACAAGTGCTTTAACTTGAACTGCGTCAACAGTTATTCCTGCTGCAGTAAGAACACTTGTAACTGATGCCTCAGTGATTTCTTTACCTGCCTTGTGAAGGAGCATTGCTGCGTAAATGTTTTCCATATCTTTTCACCTCTTCATTCGACTATTTTTAATATTCATAGACTGACCAACAAGTTAGTCAGTACCGTGAATTGCAGTTAACACCTGCATTATATTGCCGCTTAAATGAAAGCCCTATACTTTAAGAACCTTTCGCAGTATAGAGATTTTTGATTAGCGTAAAATACATACATACACAATCTCTATAAATTTCTTATCCAAACAAAATGACATAAAACATCAATCCAACAAGACTTCTATAGAAAAATTTAGAAAAAATTAGAGTGAAACATCAGAAGGCTCTGTTTGGAGAGGTATAGGAGGATTACATGTTTTTTGTTTTCTATACATAATAGTAGCAATAACGGCTATAGGTATCCACCCAGTGATTATGCATACTGTCGCTGGAAAACCAGCTATGCCAAAAAAGGCGCAGATATCAGGCAAAAATATCTCCCAAATTCCAAAAGACACAACCATTGAAATAATTGCCGCATAGGCATATTTCTTACCGAATTTATTGAACATTTGAATAGCTAAAATGCCTGCAAAGAAAAAATCACCAAGACCAAGCCCACGAGCTGCAAAACCCAATATATTAATAGACATAGAATCAATGGGTATAAGGGGAACATTTGGCAGATAAATTAGAGCCGGAAGACCTAAACCAGTGAACGTTTCTGCGGCGGCAACCATGGGTCCGCTAAAGACTAGTATTATATCTAGGAGGGTTAACATAGCAGCAAATATTCCGACTGTTTTCCAGTTAAATAGTGAGCTAAGATATAGAATAATTAGAACTGCAAATGTTGCTCCGAATATATTCATTAAAGCAGGGAACCAAATATTTAGTGTACCCTCAAAATGGAGCACATTAAAGAAGAGAAATATTAACAGAAACAAGGCTGATGGCTGTATTGCAAGATACCAATTTGCTCTCTTTTCACCAGTTTTCCTGACATGCGCATAAATCGCAATCGCAAAGCATATAATTGTTAACCCCAAAAATGCAGCTACTCTAAATAATGTAACAGAATCTTGAAGCACCTCTAATAGACTACAGATACCTAAAATCAGGCTAATTATACCAAAGCCTATGGAAAACAATTGAACTCTACGCTTTTTGATATCGGAGAATAAGTAAGATATTGTAAATAGCAGCATTGTGTAGGAGCCTAAAAATATTGATAACACAATGTTTCCGAACATGTTTCCAGGATTATAAAAAGAAGTTAGAGCCATTGTTGAAAAAACAATAATTGCAACTCCAATAATCATAAGTTTATCTCTTGTTTGAAATTCTTCTTTTTCAACTGACGCTTTAAGTCTTTTCTCAGATCTCTTGTATAAGAAGAGGGCTACTGTTATAACAAGCAGTAACGCCAGTGGCATAGCAATATCAAAAGTTGCCATGAACAGAAAGATATTGGGTGAAACATTTATTTGTTTACCCAAAATTATGAAAAATTAGAGATAAACAAATTTTTATAGGTTAAAATGTAGGTTAAATATTGCTAAAGTGGCTAAAAGTGCCTCTTCTGTTCGCACAGTAGCTGTTCCTTGCTTAGGAACGGTGTTAACTACAAAGTCTGAAATGTTTTCAATGCGTAATCCCTCATCTTTAACGATTTCGTGTAGTCCACGTGAAGGTGCTCCAAATGCAATTAAGACACGCTCAGACTTATTCCATCGTTCCGAGATTTTATCAGCAACATCAGCAAAGCGTTTAGCAATACGTGCAGTTGAAATGACCAAATCAAATCGTTCAGTTTTCAACATGTGTCCAAATGTTTGGTTTTCAATTTTAACTTGAAAGCCCCAATAAGATGGAACATCATCACGGTTAACGGTTTGTACCTCAATACGGTCGCCATTTGTTATAACTTGGACAGTTAGGCGTTCGCCAATAGAAAATTGTTGCTCGCGTAGTAATGCTGTGTTTTGTACGCCAATATCAACTGTTAGCCCTTCTTTTGTTTGGTTTAAAATTAGTCCTTCACGGTATTCACCGATTTTTAGATCATGTTTCTTGCCGCTGACTGGGTGGTGTGGTGTGCGTAGGGGTGGGAGTATGCCGGCATATTGTAGGTCAGGCTCTATTTTGTAGAGGCTTTTTCTTAGATACTGTGGGGTTTCTATATAGTTTAACAGTTTTGCAATAAGTGCTATTTCTTGTGCCTGTTTTGTACGTGTATTGTCAGGGTATATTATTATTTCGTGTACTCTAAATATTGCGGCTATTCGAGCGATTAAACCTATTTTGGATGTTTTTTCTCGCAGATGTGGCG
>JAITBW010000139.1 GCA_031283385.1 Nitrososphaerota archaeon | reverse complement strand
TCTTCCTATCCTGGTCCTGCATAAGGGACCAAGGGTGAGGCTGCTCGCCTATTAAAAGGGAACGTGAGCTGGGTTTAGACCGTCGTGAGACAGGTCGGACTTTATCTGCTGGGAGTGTTAGCTGCCTGAGGGGAAAGGGTCCCTAGTACGAGAGGAACGGGACGCTGTAGCCTCTAGTTAACCGGTTGTCTGATAAGGCAGTCGCCGGGCAGCCACGCTATTGTGGATAAGAGCTGAAAGCATCTAAGCTCGAAGCCTCTCCTGAAAAGAGGCAGCCATTCCAGTTTCACTGGACAAAGGCACCCATAAAAGATGGGTTTGATGGAACCGGGGTGTAAGCTAGAAGACTTCGGTCGACTAGCTCAGCCCGCGGTCACCAACCGCCTAAGTTGTCAATCAATGGTAGTGTTTGAGCGATATTTGCGTGAAACCTAAAATGCTCTCCATAATATGCGTCGTATTGTTGACCTATGCATGGTTTTACTGTCACAATTAGCATCATAATTTTCTTGTTATTTATCACTACTATAGCGTAGAGTTTGAAGGCGATATTGTTGTGAGTAAAACAGAAACTTTTTTCGATAGATGCTGCTGGTGAAAGTGTGTTTTTTGTAGTGTTTCCCTGAATAAGATGTTATGTTGGCTAGTTTTGAAGTAGCGTTAGCTTGTGGTGGTCTGTTGAGGTTTTCTGCGTTTTATATGTGATCCTTCATAGTAATCTGTGGTAGGCTTATTTGTTGAAAAAAAGGGGTTCTGTAAAGTCTTCGTCTGTTTAGGTATTCATGTAAACTTTCGTCTGTTCTTAAGGTGTCCTTGACAAGGGTTTACTGAACTAAATAATGTGGGAAGCTTATCTCGTATAGTACGTATTTTTTGCACTGCAATTTGGACATTTATCAGTTGTTATATCAAATAATTGATGACAATATGAGCAAGGAATTTTAACAATTTCTTTTATAAAAAAACTTAGCAGAATACCTGCCGCGGTAGCGGCAGGATGAATGCGTCAGTTCTATTAGTGCAATAGCCTCTTTTTCGTTACCATTTGATAAGGAGGTGATGGATTGAAGAAGACTCGATCTTGTGCTTTTCAAGCCAACTACCATCTTATCTGGGCCACTAAATACCGTCGCAAGGTTTTGGTAGGCTCAGTTGAGGTAAGGTTGCTTGAAGTACTTAAAATGATTGCTGAGAACCATGGCTATCAACTGTTAACTGCTAGGGTGCATGATGGTGATCATGTGTATGTGTTTGTTTCTGCTGAGCCAAAGGTGTGTATTTCGGGTATTGTTTGTGTTTTGAAGTCTAATTCTGCTAGGTTGCTGTTTTTAGAGTTTCCACAAATTAAAAAGTATCTTTGGGGTGGACACTTATGGTCTGAGGGTTATGCTGTTAGAACTGCTGGCGATGTTACTAGCGCTAAAATTGAAGACTACATAAATCGAACCTAAAAACTGGAGATACTCACCCCGGAAGGGGTGAGTAGTTCATTTGTTTTTGCTTGCGTTTTCTGTTATGGTTTTCCATTTGTTTTGTCCTTTTATTATGATTCCGCAGGCATCAGCAGGGGTTTTCCCGTTTAGCGCTTCATGTGGTCGAATGTAGTTGTGATATAGTTGGTAGCCTTTCAATATAGTGGTGTCTGTTTTCTTTAGTCCTCTCATGGTTTTTTCTCGGTCTCGGATTTCTCCGTTCATGTGTTCCATTTTGTTGTTGTGAATGTCGTCTCTGAGTTTAATGTGTCTGACATGTTCAGTTCGTGTTTCTTTCTTTAATGTCCAAAATTCTTTCTTGTAAGCATCATGATAAGAGGCTAACCCATCAGTTATGAAAGTCATAGGCTTTTTGCCTGTCACCTCTTTTGACATTTTTAGAAGGTTACGAGCATCATGTTTCTCTTTTGTTTCTGCTACTTCTTGCGCGATCCAAAATCGAGTTTCATCATCCATCATAGCAAAGAGATACTTCATGTTGCCGTTGAATTTTATGTAAATTTCGTCAGCTCTCCAAGTATCACTAACATTAGGGGCAATTTTTTCAGCGTAATCCTTCATCAACAACACATATTTTTTAATCCAGTTAGACTGTTTGATGTGAGACTTCTACGCCAAGCAACTGTAAACTCTCTTTTGTGTTTCGTAAACTCTCACCTGAAAAATACAGTTGCATTGCCATCGTTATAGCTTGAGGGTTATGCTTCATACGTTCAAAACCTATGTTGAAGGTCATGTATTTGTGGCATGTTCGACAGTAGAATTTTTGAATTGCACTCGATTTGTTTTTGCGTATTCCGTCTTTTTTGAGATTGTCTGAACCACAATAGAGGCACTGGGTTAGGTTCTCTATTGGTGCTATGGTTCTTACTTTTACTTCTGCTCTGACTGCTTGAGAAATACGTACAGCATGAATATGTTTACAGGATACATTGCGGTAATTGTTATCTGGGCATGAACATATCTATTCTCCATTAACCTTGTTGACTGTATATTCACCGTTTCCGCTTTGAGATTTTACAATGTAGAGTATTTCATCTATACGTTTGATTTGCCCGTTTGTTTGAGCTATTATTTGACCTCGCTCTTGTCTGGAAGTTGTCAGTTTAACAATAGTCATATCCATCACAGTTGCCGTATAGCCGTATATGCGGCCACGACTATATAATATTTACGGTTTAACGGTAAAGCTTATAAGCGTATTGCCGCATAACTGATGTGATGAAAAATGCCAAAAAAATTAACTATATTAATAGAAGATACTTTAGATGAAAAATTTCGGGAAACAGTTTTCAAAAGGAAGGGAATGCACAAAGGTAACATAACAGCAGCCGTTGAAGAAGCCCTTGAAAACTGGATTAGAGACCATTCGGAGGGAGAGGTGAAAAAATGATGACTAACACCACTATGCGAATTTCTGATAGCGAGTTAAAAGAAGGACAAGAGATGTTAAAGCAAAGAATTGATGATTTAAAAGAACGTGAAATAGTCATGAAGACAAGATTGAATGATTTAAAAAATTCGCTTAATAGAGATGTGTCAGCAAAAGCAAGTTTTTCATGTGCTAACTTTCAATTAATCTACAGTTATTTAGGCGAAATATATGGAGCTATAACTGGTATCTTCGAAGAGTTCAAACACATTAGCGATGAGTTAAATTGCCTTAGTCAAGATTTACAAACACACAAACCCGCGCTTGAATATTTCAAACAATCAATGGAACAAACGGAACAAGTGCTTAAAGATGGAAAATAACACTGCATTTCAAAAGTTGGCAAGATTAGAACAACTTAACAAAGAATTACTTGAGACACTGGAACTTTGTTTATACTGCACAAAGGACTTTTGCAGAAAAAACAAATCCCATTTTACGATGAAAAAGTGTTATCCTTAATTGAAAAAGCAGGAAGTTTGTTAGATGAAATATCGCCGCCAATACACCGATATATTCCAAAAATAACCGATGAATTTTTACAGCGAAAACGAACAGACGAAGACTTTACAGAATCCTGTATCAGGGTTATCTGGTAAAGAGGTAATTGTTTTAAGTGCTTTGTGTTTTAATGTGTGGTTATGGTTATGTTAATTAATTGCTTTGTTGTTAGCTTTATCGTGAGCTGATATGTTCGGTAAAGCTGTTATTATTATGGGCTCTGAACGTGATTTAGAGTTTTCTCGTGAAATTGCGAAATATCTTAAACTTTTGGGTGTGGCATATGAGTTTCGTGTGGCATCTGCGCATAAGACTCCTCTTGCTGTGTTGGATATTCTTAAAGAGTTTGAGGCTGAAAAAGTTGTATATGTTACTGTGGCGGGGCGTTCTAACGCGTTAAGTGCCTTTGTTGACGGTAACACGTCAAAGCCCGTGGTTGCTGTTCCGCCTTATAGTGAAAAATTTGGTGGCGCCGATATTTACTCTTCTCTTCGTGTGCCAAGCGGCATAGGCTCTGTTGTTACCGTAGAGCCTGAAGGAGCCGCACTTGCAGTAGCAAAAATTTTAGCCCTAAACGACAATGCATTACTGGAAAACATATTAGCCTATCAGAGCAGTAAAAAGCAGGAAATAGAACGAGCTAATGAATCCGTTAAGAAACTAAAATAACCCTTTTTTATTAGCATTTTTACCCTTTAACTGTCTTTTTTAATTTGCTAACTCGTTATGCGCTGTATGGAAAGAATTGTTTGATTAGACTTCTTGCATAACTATGGAAAACTAGATTAGTGTCTTGTTGGTGTTGTTTTTATGATTGTTGATGAAGTTTGAAAATATTAAGGGTTATCGTGATGAAGAGTTTCGTCGGATAACGGGTGTGAAACGTGCAACATTTGAAAAAATATTAGAAATTCTCGATGTTGCGTTAACTAAGCGTCTTGCACTTGGAGGTCCAAAACCC
>JAITBW010000050.1 GCA_031283385.1 Nitrososphaerota archaeon | reverse complement strand
ATTGCTTTTCCACCCATATCTTTTCCAATAAAGTAAATCACTAGACATGGTAAAGTGCCTAAAATCACGGTTAATATTGAACAGAACATCATCAAATCAACATTTACACCTAAAAAGCTAACTGACTTATACAATGCAGCTGCAGTCATAGGCAATGCTGGATAAGACTTAGACATGTCAAGACCATCTGGGTACCATTGTTGATAATTAACCCAATGATCCGTGTATGGTGAGAGCAAGCCATTATCCACCATATAACTAGTAAGGCTGTATTGATAGTATGGGTCAAATTCATTCAAGTTAACTTGCCCTACGGGTATTTCCCAACGTAAAGGAAAAATGCGGACAGTAAATGCAACAAAGAGTATCAAAATTAGTGCTGAAATTACAAGTATATTAGCATGATTAAGTTTGAAGCACTTTTTTAAAGATTTCAGACCATTAGATTGACCTGTAGACACGATTTCCCTTCACTACCTCTTCCATTTGAGTTGTTTTGAGTATATCACATTAAGGGGTTTATTTATGGCTTTCCAAAAAATAACTCTGCTAAGTGTCATTTAACTGTTTAATTACATGACAAATAACCCATGGACTATATTTACAGAGTTTTCTTAATCTAAACACACGCTCTAACCATACAAAAAATGGCACTAAACTATTCTGAGAAGTTCTTCCAAAAGGCAACCAATTAAAACCCAAATGTGCGTGTATACAAAAATCAGTTTTAAGCAAAACTTGCATAACTTCGCCATATGAGTGAAAATAAGAATGACCCCTCCCCCCCCCTAAACTCTTTATTTTCCCTTTAAGACTGGACTTATTACCAAAAGTTAAAACACAATCAGAACCAGATTTTAATATTCTACTACCCTCATTTAAGGCAACATCAATCTCAGAAAAATAATCCAACACTTCTAGCATAAACACGGCGTCAAAAATACCACTTTTAAAAGGCAAATAACGCGCATCAGCCAATATAACACACGCATTAGCCATCCTCTGCCTAAAACGTACAAGCGAACCACGATCAATGTCTATATTCACAACATTAGTCACATTATTATTAACTGCTAAAAAAGAAAGCCTACCCGATTCGGAACCCACATCAAGAACAAGACTAAATTTAGAAAAATCAACTGTTTTTGCAATGAAACTCATCTCTATTTCAGACAAATATTTACCCATACACGTTTTTGCAGCGCGCTCCATAAAAGAAACATTTTCAGTCATACCAGCACACGCTTATTTTATACCACTTGATTTAGTTAACAGTTTCCTCTAGTTACGCAGCACAATAATCATTGAAGAATCATCTTTTAACTATATGGAATATAACCCATGGACTGTATTTACGCAACTTTCTTAACCCAAAAATCCGTTCAAACCACGCACAAACAGATATCAAACGACTCTGAGATGTCCTGCCAAAAAGCATCCAATTAAAACCCAATGAAGATTCATAAACAAAACTAGAATCAGACAAAACCTGCACGACCCCCTTAAACGAGTGCAAATACGGCTTACCCCTCAACCCCTTCAGCATACCTTTAAAACTTGATTTATTGCCAAAAGATAAAACACAACTTGAACCAGACTTTAACACACGATTACAATCACTCATAGTAATACTAAGTTCAGGAATATAATCCAACACTTCAACCATAAATACAGCATCAAAAACACCACTTTTAAAAGGCAAATAACGCGCATCAGCCGCTACAACATATGCCTGCCTTGTCCGCTGTCTAAGACGTTTAAGTGAGACACAATCAATATCTACACTTACAACACTTGTTTTAGTATCCAACGCAAACAAAGATATCCTTCCAGATTCTGCACCCACATCAAGAACAAAATCAGTCCTAGAAAAATCAACAGCCTTTTTTATAAAAACCGTTTCTATCCCTGTCAAATACTTACCCATACGAGTTTTCGCAGCCATCTCCCAATGGGTTTCCTGTATAGAAACGTCAGAGTTAGGGATATCCTGTTCAGTTTTTCTCATTGCAGCATACCAATTATTTGTTTACTGTTTTTACGTCAACATTTAAGGGCAAAAACGACAGCTGTCTACCACATTTTGGACAAACACCAGTATATCGCTGAATAACCTCTGTAAGAGGACTAAAAATAGGTCCTTCATACAAAACGTAACTGCAACCAGAGCAAATAACACGTTGCGGCATTTTAACCTCAAACAAAAATAAGTATCATTATTATAATATTTATTAATTGCTCACTATGAACTTTGTTAATTGTATAGTACAGGCAGTTGTGTAAAAAGCAAAGTGATAAAGTGCTCGATGCAGTGTATGTATATTAGTAAAGCTTTTTGTAAAAGCGTTTGCTTGTCAAATAATTAAAAGCGTGGTTTGTCACGTTTGAGAAATTACACATTAATAATCTCTGAAAAACCCAATGCTGCAAAACGTATTGCCGTAGCTTTAGATGATGAAGGAAGACTCATACGAGAAGTGGACAATGGAGTGCCATTTTTTGTAGCAACACGGGAAGGCAGAGAGATAGTTGTAGCAGCAGCTTTGGGTCATTTATATACTGTTGCGGGGGTAAAAAAAGGTGCATGGAGCTACCCGATTTTTGATTATCAATGGGTTCCGCGTTGGATGGCTGAGAAGGATGCTTCAAAGACTCGTGTTTGGATAAATGTGCTCTCAAAGTTGGCGGAAAACGCGGTAGAATTTGTTGATGCCTGTGACTATGACATTGAGGGCAGTATAATAGGTTACTCCATTCTCAAATATGCCTGTAAGGATAAAGAAAAAGCGGCTAAGCGTATGAAGTATTCTACGCTTACACGAGAAGAATTGGGAGATTCATTTGCCAATTTACTATCACACCTTGATTTTGGACTTATTGAAGCGGGTTTAGCAAGACATGAAGTAGATTGGCTATATGGCATAAATCTTTCACGCGCATTAACATTAGCAGTTAAAAACAGCAACGATATGTATACTACATTAAGTACAGGTCGTGTACAGGGCCCAATTTTAAAGTATCTAGAAATGCGAGAAAAAAACATACGCGTTTTTGTTCCAACCCCATTTTGGAGCATAACAGCAAAAATAAGCATAGATGAACACATATTTGATGTAGAACATGAAAAAAAAGTTATTGAAACAAAAGCTGAAGCAAACAATATCACG
>JAITBW010000161.1 GCA_031283385.1 Nitrososphaerota archaeon | reverse complement strand
TTTAAGATTGTGTCTGATCGTTATCGTAATAGGCGCAAACGCTTTGGCCTACGATTCAACCTAATTGCTGGTATCTGCAACTACGAACAAAAGACATAGTTACGCAAGAAGTCTATTATTTTTTGAGAATTTAAAAATCGGTGCTTGAAATACACTAATTTGAGGAGAGGATATGTACTTGGAATGGTGGTGCTCCGGCCGGGATTCGGACCCGGGTCTTCGGCTCGAAAGGCCGGAATACTTGACCGGACTATACTACCGGAGCTCTCCAGAAGGAAGCATCAAGCAGAATATAACTTCATATGAATAAACTTTACCCTTCAAAATTGAGCTTTTAGCTCTTAGTTTGTTGTTTGGGTTTTTTAGGTTTAAAGAGGAATGCTGTAATTTGTTCGACTAGTTTAATCTGGTGTTGTTGTGTTTTTTCTAATTCTGTGATGCGTTTTTCGATGTCTTTTGAGATGTTTTTGTTTTCGATGCGATTTGCGCTACGGAACATAAGTATCATTTTGAAGACTTCTGAGATGGCTTTTTGTTGTTCTTCGTTAGAAGCGGGTTTTACGCCTGCGCAAACAAGAATTAAGTCAATGTAGTGTTCTTTGATTTTTAATTCTGCACTTACGGAGGGGTCTTTAGGAAATGCTATGCTTAACGGGTTTTGTTTGCCCAGCTCACTAGCAGTGGGAAAACGGATTATGATGTCTCCTTTTATCCATGATGTGACAAATTCGTCAACGATTGCCCGAATGTCTTTTTCACTGTAAAGTGCGGCTGCTGGTTCAGGGCTCTTTTTTATCTGAACGCGTATTATTTTATTTTTTTCAGTGTTACATGCTGCTTTATTTTGTGACATTTTGTTCCTTCCCTTACAGTATATCTATCTAATCATCTTAGGTAAGACTAGTATATAAGAAATGTATACATAGAAAATTAAAAAGAGCTTTTTGTGTCATAGGGTATGTTGCCTAAAATTTTTACTGTTGCTTTTTCGACGGCTTCTCTGTTTTGTTCGCTAGTGTAGACGCGGATGATGTTCATAAAACCCTTGAGTGTTTCAAAGATTTTTGAGCTGTCTCCTAGTTTTTGTAGTTCTCTTTTGCCTTTTGTGCTTCGTGTGAATACTGGGATTTCTGTTATTTCCATCATTACTGCTCGGTGATATGGTACTGTTGGTACTGTTGGTACGTCAATGGTTACTGTTTCTATGTCTACGTTTGCTTCTTTTGCTATTTCCTTTCTAATTTGTGTGCGATGTGTTTCTCTGCTAAACAAGTTGTTGACCATGTCGTCTTTTTCGTAGAATGTTCTTTCGTAAGCGCATTTTAGCATTTTTCGTTGTTCTAAATTTTTTATAATAGTTTGAGAGGCTTTGCATTTTTTTAGTGCTGACCAGACAGTGTAGTCATCAAGTTGGAGATAATCTTCAGGTGTTTTAAACGAGGTTAATCCTAATTCATCATTAGCTTTATCCATGGCTGTTGCGAGCATAATTTGTGCGGCGCGTCCCATGCGGTGGAAGTAGATGCTTTTGAATGATTCAATGCGGGCTATCATGAATGCTTCTAGGGCTGAGAGTGCGCCTAGTTCTACTGCCAAGTTTTCGCCTAGAATGTCTAGGGCGTGTATTAGGCGGTAGACGTCTATAAAGCCGTATTCTGCGCCTGTGTGGTATGTGTCTCTTAGGATGTAGTCCATTTTGTCGACGTCGACGCTGCTGCTGATTATTTGGTCAAGAAATGCTTTGTTTGTTTTGTTTGCTTTTCCGACTGCGAGTTTGCTTATTTCTTTGGGTGTGTATTCTGTTTTGGAGAGTTTGTCTGCGATTTCGCTTTTTTCAATAAGCCATGTTGTTATGTCTTCATGGGTTTTGTGTAAGTTTTTGAGTAGTAAGTGTTCAAATACGTGTGAGAATGGGCCGTGACCGCAGTCGTGTAGTAATGCGCTGACTCGTGTTATGTCTACTTCTTCTTCGGTGACTTCTTGTGAGATGTGTGGGTTTTCAAGTATGTTGCCTGCTAGAAACATTACTCCTAAACTGTGTTCGAAGCGGGTGTGGTTGGCTCCGGGGTATACATATTCGGATCCTGCTAGTTGTCTGATTCTGTGTAATCGTTGCATTGGGTATGTGTCTATTATGTTTTTTTCTGTTTGTGTAATGTACACGTATCCGTGTACTGGATCTTTAATTTCTCCCCAGTATGCTTTTGGCATATTTTTTACACCTTTTTGTTTACAATTATATTTATGTAGCTCCATATAATGGTTAACGTATTTGGCTAATTAGGGGATGATTGCTATGAAGGGTGTGTTTGTTTGCGTTGAGGGTTTAGATGGGAGTGGGAAGTCTACTCAGGCTAAATTGTTGGTAAAAAAGCTTTGTAAAGACGGGTATGATGCCGTTTTTACGGCAGAGCCCAGTAGAGGGAAAATTGGTCGTTTTATACGTAAACGGCTTTTTGAGCAAGAGCGTATGTGTACATCGGTTGAGGCTTTGCTGTTTGCTGCTGATAGAGTTGAACATGTGCAACATACTATTGTGCCTGCTTTGCGGGCGGGTAAAATTGTGATTTCTGATCGTTATGTTTATTCTTCTCTTGCTTACCAAGGTAGTGCAGGTTTAAGTTTAGATTGGATAGAAGCTATAAATGCTAATGCGCAAAAGCCTGATTTATCTCTTTTTATTGATGTTTCTCCTGAAATTGTTTTAAAGAGGCTTAAACGGAAAAAATCTGTTATGGAAAATCTGCAGACTCAGCGGTGTGTGCAGGAGATATATCAAAATTATGTTAAGAAGGGGTTGTTTAAACGTGTTGATGGTTCTAAAGGTAGGCGTGAAGTTTTAGATGAATTGTACTCTGAGGTTATTTGTTATTTAAAAAAAGTTGAAGCTAAAAAGAGGGATGACCTTGTTTAGTCATCTCTCCATTTGAATAGTTTAACTGCTAGACAAAAGATGACTAGTGTTATTGTGCCTAATATTGCGATATCTATGAGTGCATTTGGTATGTTGTTGTAGACCATGACATTGTTTAAGCCTTCAGTGACATAGAATAGCGGTAGAGCGTGTGCGATAGTTTGTAAATATTCTGGCATAATGTCGATTGGGAAGAATGTGCCTGCTAAGAACATCATTGGGAAAGTTACTATATTGCCTATTACTCCTGCTGTTTCTGGGTTTTTTGCTACTGTACCCACTAGCATGCCTAATGAAGCAAATAGTAGTGGTCCCAGAATTAGGAAAGGTATTAGCCATATTGATAATGTAACGTGTGCTCCGAAGGCAAAAACGCCTACTCCGACCATTAGCAGAAAGCCTGCAAATGATAAGGCAATATAGAATAAGACCTTAGCAATTAGCCACTCCATTTTTGTTAGTGGTGTTAGTGAGAGTTGTCTGAAGAGTTTGTTTTTCTTGTAATCTGCGGCAATGTTGACTAGTGAGAACATTGGGTTTGTTAGTATAGAGAACGCGATTAAGCCTGGAATTAGGAAATCAATATATGAGCTTTGATTTGTGCTAACAGTGGTTGAATTTAAACTTATGATCATGCTGCCGTTGAAACGTTGTAAATTGAAGTAATTAGCATATCCGCTAACGGTTCCGCTGACAATTCCACTTGTGCTTGATGCAGGGCTGCCGTAGACTGTAATGTTTACTGGTTGTTCTAGTAAATAGTTTTCTGTAAAGTTTGGAGGTATAATTATGCCGTCTGATGAGGAATGTGTTGCTAGGTAATCTGGAAAGTTTTCTGAGATATCTACTGTTATAACTTTTATTGTTGATGATTCGTTTAGTGCTATGAGGAATTGGTTGCCTATGTTTTGGTTAAATGCTCCTGTGTCTTGATTTTGGGCATAAACGTTTATTGTTCCTGTGTCTCCACTGAAAATGGCGCCAAAAATCAGGATTAGGACAACTGGGAAAATTAGGCCAAAGAATAATCCGAATTTGTTTCTTAAATAGCCAATGCTGAATACTTTAAAGTCTACATAAATGCGTCTAAAGCTGATCATGTTACTGTCGTCCTTTTTTATTTTTTTTCTGTTCTATTTGTTGTTCTTCTTTTTGTTCATCTAATGGTTCGTTAACTAATTTGATGAATACATCCTCGAGACTGTCTTGGTGTGTCTGAATTTCGCCCCATTTCATTTCTGACTGTTCGGCGGCTGCTAATGCTGCTAGCATGTCTATTTTTTTCTTTAATGGTATAGTGATTATTCCTTTTGTCTCGTTGTATGTTACTTGTAGTTCAGTGTTTGTTTGAATGTAGTCAGCGAGTTGTTTTTCTCCGTGTATTTCTAGGCGTTCTCCTGAGCCATTTTGTTCAATGATTTCTTCTGTTGTGCCCATGGCTACAATGTGTCCATGGTCCATGATGGCTACTCTGTCTGAGAGTTGTTGTGCTTCATCTAGGTAATGGGTGGTTAAAATGATGGTTTTTCCTTTAGCTTTTAGTCTGCGGATAACTTCCCATATGGCTCGTCTGGCGTTTGGGTCTAATCCTGTGGTTGGTTCGTCTAAGAAGAGGACTTCGGGTGAATTTACAAGTGAGAGTGCGAGACCTGTTTTTTGTTTTTGTCCTCCTGAGAGGTTTTCGAAAACATGGTTTTCTTTTTCGTCGAGTAGAACTTCTTTTAAAATTGTGTCTGCGTCGACTTTAACGTTGAAGAGGCTTGCATAGTATTTTATTGCCTCTTTTGGTGTGGTTTTTTCAAAGAAGGTAAACTCTTGGGGTATGACGCCGATTTTTTTGTGCACTTCATATCCATCTTTCCACGGGTCTAATCCGAGGATTTTGATGTCGCCGCTGTCTCGTTCTCGCAGGCCTTCCATGATTTCTATTGTGGTGGTTTTGCCTGCGCCGTTTGGGCCAAGTAGTCCAAAGACTTCTCCTTGTTTAACTTTAAAGGAGATGTCGTCAACTGCTTTAAGGTTGCCGTAATTTTTCTTAAGGTTTGTTACTTCTATTGAAAACATTTTTTTGTTCCTGCTTGCGGTATTTGACTTCTGTTTCTGGGTAGTACAATAATTTTTGGATATATGTATTTCTACTATAGAATGTATATCTGCTGTTATTGGTATGTTCAGTTTTCGGTTTTTTCGTGTAAAATTTTTTTATTTGTTGTTTTGTTTATTTTATTTACGATCATTGTTACGAGTTCTTTTGGGGTAATATAGTGTGGGCCTTGTTTGTGAAAAACTTGGAATTCTATCTCTTTGGCTGCAAATTTTGTTCTAAGCATGTAGTAGTCAAATTTTAAGGCAGTTTTTTTTTCAGCGTTATATTTGTAATAACGTATTACGCAGAAGAAATCTAGTGAAGATTTGCCAAGTATATTGAGTACTCTGTTGACTTCTTGTTCGTCTAAAAAATTAAAGTTTTCTTCTTCTGCTATGCCAAATTCAAAAATGATTTCGCTATTTGGAATAGTGGGGATGGAAATTTCTTCGAAGTGGCACGTTTTTCTGTTTAATTCTTTTAGAGTTTGAACAAGTTTTTGCTGAAGCTGTTTTATGTTACATGTTGAAGAAAACTTTTTTAAAAAATGAATAAATGTTGGGAAATTTTCGTATTTGCCTAGCATCTACAGTTCCGGTTATGTATTTGTTTTTATTTTTCTGACTTTTTCTAAACTGTTTAGTAATTCTGAAAGAGCGGCGCTTAACTTTTGTATTTCGTCAAGGTCTTCTGTTTTTTCAATTTTTTCTTCAAACACTTGAATTTTAGTTAATAGAGTGCTCTCAAGTTTGTCATAGGCAGTGTTTACTTGTGGTGCTGTTTGTATTTGTGTGTCTTCTTTTGCAATTATCACTTTTTTCTGGTCTTGTTCACACCAAAGTGTATTATCTTTGAATCTAAGTAGTGGGGCAGAACAAGCTGGACATGCAAGATCTGTTAACGTCGCCCCTTGTCGTAGCAAATTCGCCATACGTTTTATCGATGTGTCATCTTTTGATTGCAAATAAGAACCTCAAAGTTAATTACACATTAAAAGCTTATATATACTTGGTTACTGCGATTCAAGTATAGAGAGGATTTATAATGGTGCGGAAGAAAAAAGCAGAAGAATATGAAGCTAAAATTCAACAAGCCTTAGGGGTGCTTGGCGAAGTTTCCGAGGACAGTACTACACCCCGAAATATTCGACGTGCCGCCAAAGACGCCATGGATGCGCTGCAAAGTTCAGAATTTACTCCAGCAGTTAGAGCTTCAAACGCTGTGTCTCTGCTTGATGAAATTCTACAGGATCCAAACATGCCACCGTATACACGTGTGAAACTTTGGAACGTCATGAGCTTCATAGAAGCTATAAAAGACTAACAAAAACCGTAACTATTTTTTTCTTTTTCAAACTACATTATGGCGTTAATACCCTTTCTATTGATATAATTTAAAAATTAGATAAAAAGAGGATTTGAAATTTAGTGAGCGAAATATGAATTGTTATATCTATTTTAATGTTGATGATAAACTAGTTTGACATGTTGTCTGAGATATGCTTTTTTCGATCTATGTGTACTCGTCATTTTTGTCTAATGAGTTCTGCATTAGTGAAATAACGGTAAGTGTTTTCTTATGTTGGTTCATCGTGGTTTGTTAGATGTTTTTTGCTAACAGATATATTTGACTGCTTGTATTTACTTTTGGATTTCCACGGAGCGTTACTATTTGAAATATGATGTAATAATCGTTGGTGCAGGTCCTGCAGGTATATTTTCAGCTTTAGAATTGACAGAAAAAACAAAACTGAGTGTTCTTGTCTTAGACAGGGGGCAAGAAATTGATAAGCGTAAATGTCCTTCAAAAAGGGGACTTGAATGTGTGCACTGTGATCCATGTGCGATTCTTTCAGGTTGGGGAGGAGCAGGTGCTTATAGTGATGGTAAGCTTACGTTGTCTACAGAAGTTGGTGGTTGGTTAAATAGGTATGTTTCAAACAAAGAGTTGTCTGAACTTGTAAAATATTGTGATGAAATTTATCTTAAATTTGGTGCAAGTGAAACTGTTTATGGTACAGAGAATGAGGAAATAAACAAGATAGAAAAAGAAGCTGCTCTTGCAGGTTTGAAACTTGTAAAACAAGAAGTTCGACATATGGGCACCGATAAGTGTCTTGAAGTTTTGAAGCGGATGTTTAAAGCTTTAGAAACTAGAGTTGTTTTCAAACCAAAAACTGATGTTAAAGGGCTAATTATACAAGATGGTGTAATTCAGGGTGTGGAAACGTCAGAGGGCGAGAAATTTTATTCAAAGTATGTAATTATTGCTCCTGGGCGAGGTGGAGCTGAGTGGTTGCAGACTGAGGCTCAGGTTCGTGGTTTGGAGACTGTGAGTAATCCTGTTGATATAGGTGTGCGTGTTGAGGTTTTGGCTTCTGCTATGGAAAAGTTGACAAAGATTCTATATGAGCCAAAGTTGATTTATTATTCAAAGCAGTTTGATGATCAGGTTCGTACTTTTTGTGTTTCGCCTTATGGTGAGGTGACTACTGAGTCTTATGATGGTGTTTTAACTGTGAATGGTGGTAGTCAGGCTGAGAGTAAGACTAATAATACTAATTTTGCGATACTAGTTAGTACTCAGTTTACTGAGCCTTTTAAGGAGCCGATTGCTTATGGTAAGTATATTGCTCGTTTGTCAAATCTGCTCAGTGGTGGGGTTATGGTGCAGCGTTTGGGTGATTTAACTGCTGGTAGGCGTAGTACTCCTGAACGTTTAGCTCGTAGTGTAGTTCAGCCAACGCTCAAGAATGCTACTCCTGGTGATTTGAGTTTTGTTTTGCCCTACCGTTATTTGGCTGATATTCGTGAAATTCTTCAGGCAATAGATGTGATTGCTCCTGGTGTTCACTCAAGAGATACGTTGTTATATGGTGTGGAAGTTAAGTTCTACAGTAATCATTTGCAATTAAATAACTCGTTGGAGTCGAAAATTCAAAACATGTTTACCA
The DNA here is from genome assembly GCA_031283385.1 of Nitrososphaerota archaeon. Lineage (GTDB taxonomy): Archaea > Thermoproteota > Bathyarchaeia > Bathyarchaeales > Bathycorpusculaceae > Bathycorpusculum. Next base: position 4,308 of record JAITBW010000161.1, on the reverse strand, counting down.
TTGGTGATGGTGCAGGTGTGACTCGTGGTCTAATTCAAGCGTCTGCTTCGGGTGTTATAGTTGCAAGGGAGATTTTAAATCGTGAGAACTCTTTAAAGGCCTGATTGTATGGCTATAGTGGCTAAGGAAATTGGGTGTTCTCATTGTGGTGCCCCGGTTGAGTTTAAGGCTGGGGAGATAGTTACTACTTGTAGGTATTGTGGTTTTACGACGGTTATTCAGACAGGTAAGGCTTTTAATTTTGAGCATTCTTTGATTTTGAATAATTATGATGCTGTTCGTATGGAGGGTTGTGTTAGGGCTTGGATGAGTAGCGGTTTTATGAAGCCGGGTGATTTGTCTAAAAAGTCGAAAATTGTTGAGATGAATCTTGTTTATTTGCCGTTTTGGGTGGTGTTTAGTGTTGTTACGACTAAGTATAAGGGTGTTTTTGAGCGTATTTCTCCTCCTGTTGTAAAGGAGGGGCAAATTGAGAAGGAGTATAATTGGCTTGTTTTGGCTAGGAAAGCAACGGTTTTTCCTACGCGTGAATATGATGTGCCTTTAGCTGGTAAAATTCCTTATGATTTTCAGAAGGTTGAGGCGTATGCTAAAGTGTTAAATAGTGAAATGGATAAGGATGAGTCTTTGGAGTTGGCTAAGCAGCAGATTGAGAATCATCATAGTTTTCTTATTCAGCGAAATGTTGATCGTGTTATAGATCTCTCTTCGGTGTTGGAGCTTAAGCAAATGTTGTATTTGCATGCGCCTGTGTGGTTTGTTAAGTATCAATATAAGGAGAAATTGTATCAGTTAATTATTGATGGTTCAACTGGTAATGTGTTAAAGGGCGATATACCGTTAAATAGGTTCTGACTTATTTTTAATAACCTTTTTAAGCACCTTTTTAGGCATCTTTTCTATATCGAAAATGTAAAGGGTTGGATTCTGAAAATGAGCGAAAAAAATAATGATGTATATGCGCAAGCGAGAAGTCAGAGGAGGTTTTCTGAACGTATTGTGACGGCTTTGCCTGGGTTTAAGGGGTATAACGAAAAAGATTTGCGTCGGGAATCAGATAAGCTAGTGCGTAATCATTTGGTTTTGGAGTTATCTCGTGTAAAAAATGATGTGCGTAGTATTTTTCAGAAAGTTGTTGATAGGCGTTGTTTAGATGTTTTGTCTGACATGGATAGATTGACAGCGAAAATTGAGCGTTTAACTGAAAAGATAAATCATGCCTCATATGGGTATAGAGGCTTTTTTGATGTTGTAAAAATTAAAGAAGAAAACCTTGACAACATGATGGCCTTTGATAATAAATTGGTAGACTATGTGAGTGCTTTATTGGTTGTTGTTGGTGATTTTAAAGCTCAACTTGTTGCAGGTGATTATAGTAATCTTCAAGGTAAAATTCAAATTGTGACTGATAAGCTTGAAGAGTTTGAAAGTGTGTTTGATAAACGTGAAGAGGTAATAATGGGAGTGATACAATAATGCCGCAAGTAATAGAGTGGACAAATAGTAGTTCAGATGCAATAGTTTGGAGATGCCCTAATGATGAAATAACTTGGGGTTCGCAGCTAGTTGTTCAAGAATTTCAGATGGTAATGTTTTTCCGTGATGGTAAGGCTTATGACGTTTTTGGTCCTGGGAGACATACTTTAACTACGTTAAATTTGCCTCTGTTAACTGGATTTTTAACGCGGCTTGCCGGGTTTGGTTCAAATAAGCCCTTTAAAGCTACAGTTATTTTCATAAGTACTAAAGTGTTCGTTGGTAAATGGGGTACAAAAGCGCAGACTACTGAATTAGCTCCTCTGCAGACTTATGGGCAATTCTGGTTTAAAATTGAAAATGCCTCATTGTTTGTTAATGAAGTTATAGGTGGGCAAAATGCGTACACAACTGAACAGGTTAATAATTTCTTACGTGGTTATTTGAATGAAAAAATCATTAATGAACTTAGTCATTATGACCTGATAACCGTTTTCATGCGGCTAAATGAAACAAGCATTATCGTTAAAAATACTCTTATTGACTACTTTAGACGTGTAGGTATAGAGCTTACTGATCTGAAATTTGAAGGTATAGATACCACGCCTGAATATCGTGAACGTTTATTCTGGCTTAAAACTGGACAAAACACCTCAAGCGAAGTATTACGTATGGAGACAATGAAAAGTGCCGCTGAATCTCTTGGTAAAGGTGGTGGTTCTGGAGCGTTAGGTGCCGGCATGGTGATGATTCCTCAAATCATGAATCAGCAAGTGCAACCTCAGGCAGCACCTGTAGCAGCTCTTGTTATTTGCCCTAAATGTAGTGAAAAAGTGGATGCATCAAGCAAATTCTGTTCTGGCTGTGGGACAAGTCTTGTGCCTCCTTCTGAGGGAGTTATAACCTGTTCTAAGTGTGGTAAATCCATTTCGGCAAATAGCAGATTTTGTCCTGAATGTGGAAATAAAATTGTGTAAATGATGTAAAACGCGATTGCTACATAGTGTGTTTTGCTGTGTGGCAATAATACTGTTTTTCATTTTTTTGGTGTTTTGGTAATTATGCCGTCAAGGCTTTTTTGAGTTAAATCGTGTTAATGTGTTGTTTCTTAAACATAGTTTGTTATTAAGAACGTTTTTTTACTACCTTTTTTATTCTTAATTTGTTTCAAGAGTTAAATGAGTTGTTTAGTATGCGTGTAATTGCTGATTTGCATATTCATGGTCGTTATAGTCGAGCTACAAGTAGCCAAATGAATTTGCCTGAAATTGCGCGGTACTCAAAAATTAAAGGTTTAAACCTTATAGGTACAGGTGACTTTACTCATCCCGGTTGGTTAAAAGAGGTTAAGCAGTCTCTTGTTCTTGACTCTGATACTTGTTTGTTTAAACTTGTGGATAATCCTGACTCTCAAACGCGGTTCATGCTTACAACAGAAGTTTGTACAATTTTTGATTACAAGGGGGTCTCAAAAAAGATACATCATGTTATTTTGTCTCCAAATTTTGAGACTGTTGAGCAGCTTAATGAGCGGTTGGCGTGTTTTGGTGATTTAGCTTCTGATGGTCGACCGATTTTGAATATGACTGCTCCGCAGTTAGTTGAGGAAGTTATGGCTGTTTCGGGTTGGAATATGGTTTTTCCTGCTCATGCGTGGACTCCTTGGTTTAGCTTGTTTGGGGCGTTTAGTGGTTTTGATAGTATAGATGACTGTTATCAGGATATGATAAAGCATATTTATGCGCTTGAGACAGGGCTTTCATCTGATCCTGCGATGAATTGGCGTTTAAGTAATCTTGATCGTTTTACGTTGTTGTCTAATAGTGATTGTCACAGTTTTTGGCCTTGGCGTATCGGTAGAGAAGCTAATGTGTTTGACTTAGAACAGTTTTCTTATCATCAAATAATAGATGCTATAAAAACTCATGATTCTGCACGGTTAAAATTCACTATTGAAACTGATCCGGCTTATGGTAAATATCACTGGACGGGGCATCGTAACTGTAAAGTTTCGTATTCGCCGCAGGAGGCGGTGAAATTTGCGAATATTTGTCCAGTTTGTCGTAAACGTTTAACTAAGGGTGTTGAGCAGCGGGTTGAAGAATTGGCTGATAGATCGGCTGATTTTAGGCGTGAGGGTGCTCCTGGTTTTATGCGGTTATTGCCGTTGTCGGAGATTATTTCTTCTGTGTTAGGTGTCGATTCGCCGTCTACTCAAACGGTTTGGCGTAAGTATTATGCGTTAATTGAAAAGTTTGGGGATGAATATTCTGTACTTATTGACGCCCCTATAGACGCGTTAGCGACTGTGGTTGACCTGTCTATAGCTGAGACTATTGTTAAAGTCCGTGAAGGTGTGCTTAAAGTTACACCCGGTTACGATGGTGTTTATGGTCAGCTGTCTTTGGATACTCCATTTTTATCTAATGATAAAGTTAAGTCTAAATCGCATATTCAGCAGTTGAGCATGTCTGATTTCTGGTAAAACCCGTTTTTACCTGTGTTTTTTACGTTTTTTCTGTTTTTGTTTTATGCTTTTTATTGTGGGTGGTAAGCATGTATTGAGAATTCTGATATCTTTTGTGTTTGTGGTAAAAGTGCTGTGTAGGAAATAGAAAAAGAAGAGACTGTTTTGGTTGGTTTGTGAATTAATGTTATTTATTTGCCCATGACTTTTCTAGCTGCGATTTCTATGTCTTCTGATTTGATGGTCTTTCTTCCTGCGTGCATTGCAAAGTCTAGGGCTTCTTTGGCGATTTTTACGCCTATTGTTTCTAGTGCTTTTGCGAGTTCTTTTGCTGCTGCTTCGCTTACGCGGTCTGCTCCTGCTTT